>NZ_JBSRZW010000008.1:0-115857 GCF_054058015.1 Thermostichus sp. MS-CIW-30 | reverse complement strand
CGCCGGCGGCTGTGGCCGTCAGCTAAGTCGGGGTCCTTCCGTCAAAGCGTAATCACTTGGTCAGGTGGGTTGTCTTTCAAGGCCTCGTAGAGGTCAGGGAAACAGCCCACCTGCACGCCTTTGACCACGTTTTTGGGAACACAATGGCCCGGCTCCTTGCACCCACGTCCCTGGGCGTCGCACCACTTGGGTTCCCCTTCCGCCAGGTTGCGCTCCAGGGCGCACATGTCGCACATCATCAGAAAAATGTTTTGCGCTTCGGCAATCTTGGCTAGGCGCTCGCCGATGGGATCCCCCTGCCGCAAAACAAAGCAGTTGTCGTCGAAAAAGAACATGCCCACCACCTGCGCTCCATGCACCCCTGCTTCTAGCTGGGGCAGGATCATCTGGCCCAACTTATAGGTGCCGCAGCGAGGGTGAGTGAACACGTAGGCAACTTTCATGAGGCCCCCTTGCCGTTTTCAATTTTGATTATCAGTAATTATCATTTTCAGAGTAACACGAGTTTCTGGGCCAGAGTTGCCGGACCCAGCAGGCCGAGGTGTGTGGTGATCGGCAAACCAGCCTGAGACCGTTCCTGAGGCTTTTGCGCCATCCCGCCCTCAGGCCTGGCTTCTCTCCCACAAAGGGAGAGGGAAGCTAGGATAGGCTACTGCGCCACTTCTGTCCTGCTGCTATCGGAAGCCCTTGCGGGATAGCAGGGATCCCTGGCTAGCGCTGAAACTGAAGAGCCTTTCCCCGCACTGAGGGATCCACCTGGCCGTTTTGAAAGGCAATCTGTCCGCCCACGATCGTGACTAGGGGCCAGCCCACCAATTCCCAGCCCTCGAAGGGACTCCAGCCGCATTTGGTCAGCAGCTCTTCCCGCCGCACCGGTTTGGGTGTGTGGCGATCCACCAGCACCAGGTCGGCGTCGTAGCCCACCTGCAGCCGCCCTTTGTTGGGGATCCCGTAGAGGCGGGCCGGCGCCTCACACATCCACCGCACCACCTGCGCCAGCGTACAACGCCCCTGCTGGGCTGCCGTCAACATCAGGGGCAAGGCCGTCTCTACTCCCGGCATACCCGAGGGGGAGTGGGGATAGGGCTGAGCCTTTTCTTCCAAAGTATGAGGGGCATGGTCGGTGGCAATGCAATCCAGGATCCCGTCCTGCAGCCCCTGCCACAGTTGGGCCAGGTTAGCGGGATCCCGCAGGGGGGGGTTCATCTGGGCCAGGGATCCCAGCCGGGCGTAATCGGCGGTGCTGAGCAGCAGGTGCTGAGGGGTCACTTCTGCCGTCACCCAGGCCGGCTTGTGCTGGCGCAGCAGTTCCACCTCTAGGCCGGTGGAGAGGTGCAAAATGTGCAGCCGATGGCGGTAGCGGGTGGCCAAGTCCAAAGCCCGCCGTGAGGCGATCAGGGCCGATTCCTCGTCCTGAATTTGCGAGTGAACGGCTACATCTGTGCGTCCGGCAAACAGGGCCTTACGGGCTTTGATGCGAGACAGATCTTCGGCATGGACGGCAATTAAAAAGTTGGGATCCGTTTCCCCGAAAATCCGCTCCAGCGCCGCCTGATCATCCACCAACAGGGGCCCATGCATGGATCCCATGAAGATTTTGATGCCACAGGCTCCCTGCACCGTTTGCAACTCTTCTAAGTTATCGGCAGTGGCCCCGATGAAAAAGCCGTAATTGACCACACACTTGCTGCCTGCACGGGCCAACTTGTCATCCAGCGTCGCTTGGTCAATCGTCAGCGGGTCGGTGTTGGGCATCTCCAAAAAGCTGGTCACCCCGCCCCGGGCACAGGCCCAGGATCCCGTCTGCAGGTCTTCTTTGTGCTCTCGGCCCGGCTCGCGGAAGTGAACTTGCGGATCGATCACCCCCGGCATCAAGGTATGGCCCTCGGCGTCGATGACCTTGGCCACCCCTTCTGGCGAGAGGTTTTGGCCGATTTGGGCAATGCGCCCCTCCCGCACCAGCACATCCCCCCGCCAGGGATCCCCTTCCGGCACCAGCAGCTCAGCATTTCGGATCAGCAAATCTCCAGACAAAGCTCCGCCCTCCCCCAAAGGCGCTCTCAAGATAAAGACTATTGACTTGGCTCCGCCAGCACAGCCGCATCTGGATCCAGTAAACTACCCGGCTCCGACCGCTAAGCGGTACGGAGCGGGCTTTCAGTAGCCCTGAGCCTGTTCTGCTCTACCAGAGAACAAAACAGGCCCGAACCTCTAGGCTGGTTTACGGCAGCCCCCAAGAGCGCAATCACATTCGCACCATTCAAATCCGCATCCCCTTCCCATCCACAGTGCCCACACTTGAACGACTTGCCACTGCGGTAGGACTTGCCCTGCTCAGGGTGGATGTGTAAGCACCGGTGACAGGTCTGCGACGTGTAGGCAGGCGGCACAAGAATCAGAGAAACCCCTGCAGCCCTCGCCTTGTATTCCAGAAATTGACGTAGTTGGTAGAACGCCCAACTGTTGGCCCTGCGCCGTTCGGCTTTGCTGCGTGGCTGTTGATTGACCCTTTCCCGAATCCCTGTCAAGTCTTCCAGAGCAAGAGCGCTGTTGGTAGCTTTTGCCCTAGAGACAATAGCTTTGGAGATGCGATGATTGACCCACGCCTGAAAGCGCCTCTCCTTGCCAGACAGCCGTTGCAACAGTTCTCTGCATCTGCGCCGCGAACTGCGGGTGCCCTTACTGGCTTTGCGTTGGAGTGCCGCCCTCAGCTTGGAGTAGTGGTCTCGGATTCGGTTCAACCGCTGTCCATTCCAGTTATCCCCTTCTGACGTATGGGCAATATCCGTCCTCCCCAAGTCCACCCCCAGCACTCTGCCCGTGCGTTGCGGTGGGGATGGCTCCGCTTCCACACAGATCTCACACAGATCTGAATAGAGTAGGAACCGTCTTTGCGCTTGACCAGAGTGGCAGATTTGGGATTGGAGCCTGCCAGCTGTTCTCTCTGGTAGCGGCCAATCGCCAGCTCAAAGCGCTCCCGACCCTCCACCGTGGTCAGCGACACCGTCCAGTCTTTCTCGCGGAACGAAAAGATACGGGCATCGTAGGTCGCAAAGCCTCTCTTGAACGCTTTGACCGGACGGTTTTTCTGTTGGGCAACTTTACGGGCACCGGCCAGCCGTCTGCAGACCTGCTGGTCGCGTAAGCGGGACGTAGTCCTTGCCAAGTTACTGGACAAGCCAAACCGAGCGCGAATCTGGTAATAGCAAAGGGACTGGAGTTTGACTGCGTTGACTACTTTTTCTGGTGTGTTTTGGTTGACCCAGTTCAACGCCTGCACAAAGGCATCCATTGTCGCATCCAACTTTGCGGCTTGCGACTGGGACACCTTGAGCTTGCAGGATACGGTCAGGACTTGGGTCATGGTTCTATCATAACTTCCGCATTCCTCCCGACACTGACCCTACGGGTACAGTGCGGGGCTCCTGCGATTTCTAGCTGACAGATGGGCGATCAGCCGATCCACCAACCGCGAGAGGGTTGCCTGTTCTTCTGGGCTGAGACAGCCGTAGGTTTGCTCCCGCAACTGCCAAATCAGAGGGGGTAAAACGTCTTTCAGCTCCTCCCCTGCAGGTGTGAGGTAGACCCGCCAAATCCGCCGATCCTCAGGATCTCGCTGCCGCCGGATCAGCTCCCGTTTTTCCATGCCATCCAACACCCCGGTCATGGTGCCCCCCAACTGCTGCAAGCGCTCACAAATAGTGGAAGTAGGGATCCCGTCTTCTTCCCAAAGGCAGCAGAGCACCACCCAATGGGAGATGGTTAGGCCAAAAGGCTCTAAATAGGACTGGAACTTCCGCCGCACCAATTGAGACAACAGCCGAATGCGGTAGCCCAGGGAGTTGGGGGCGAGAATGTCATGCCACCGTTCCAGGAAAGCCTGCTTTTCCGATTGAACCATCTCCCCGGTTTGACTGTTTCCCATCGGCGGCCTGGAATGCTCGGAATCTAAATCGCCCTATTTTATCTTTTACTGAGGAGAAGGAGAGAAGGAGCTTACGGTTTGCCGAGAAGGTTGTGTGATCTGCAGTACGGCCTAGCCCTTGCACAGCCAACAGACGATCTGCGGCCATTACAGTTGCAAAAGATATCCATAAAGATATCCATCAGGCCATACAACATTTTTTGGCTACCCATCAGCTAGAAATTGCAGGAGCCCCGCACTGTACCCGTAGGGTCGGTGTCGGGAGGAATGCTATAACAATACTGCGGACACCAGAAACGGTTGTTTAAGGCACTGGTAACGGTCGATTGGGGGTGCTGTAAACCACCCCAGAGGCTCGTGGTTGGCTTGCTAACTGCAGGGCTACTAAAAGCCCGCTCCGTACCGCCTAGCGGTTGGTGTCGGGTAGTTTACGTCACAGCCGACTGGGATCCCTGACAAGCAAAAGATGGGCTTGCCTTGGCCGAAGTCGATAACGCTGGAAAAGGCTGGCACAGAGATTTGCCAAGGCAGTTCGGATGGCACTAGAGTAGCGTCAAGTCTTTTGCCAGCCCGTTGTCCTTTGCAAGTGTCTTTGTGAGGTCATCATGCCGCTTATCCCACAGGGGTTGCGCCCCCATCGTCGTCTCCTCTGGGCAGGGATCCCGTTAGCTGGTGCTTTGGCCTTGGGGGCCTGCTGGAGCAACCCCACAGGTGCTGAAGTCGAGTCTCCCACATTGACTCAGAATCCCTTCCCCCCCATCCCCACTCCACCGCCGCCGCTGCCTTCCCCAAGTGGGACGCCGGGCCTTCCCCCTTGGTGGCCCCGCGCCCAATCGCCGCAGTGGGAAGATTCTCCTTACGCTTCGGTCTTGTCCGGCTTTTTGCAAGGATTGGCGGCCCAAGGGGGAGCGCTCTCTCAACAGGGGATCCTGCTCTGGACGCCGGAAGGGGAGCTGTTGGCGGAGCATGGGCTGGATCGACCTTTGCCGGTGGGAGCCTTGGATCAGTTGGCCATCAGCTTGATGGCCCTGGAGACTTGGGGTTACGAGCATCGCTTTGAGACCCGCTTCTACACCACAGGCCATCGGTTGGGCCATCGCTTGACGGGAGATTTGATCCTGGTGGGTGGCGGGGATCCCTATTTCACGGAAGCGAATGTGGCAGAGCTGGCCCGCCATTTGCATAGCCTCAACATTCGCCAGATCGACGGGGATGTGAAGGTGTTGCCCCCCTTCCGTTTGCTGGGCCAACCCGATCCTTTGGGCGGCGCTCAGCGTTTGGCAGAACTCCTCAGCAATACTCAACAACCCCATCCGGTTGTCATTCGCGGCTCGGTGTCAGTCCTAACAGCCCTCCCCGCGGACGCCCACTGCCTGGCCAGCTACACCTCGCTACGGCTGGGATCCCTGTTGCAGATCCTCAATGGCAGCAACGACCGAGCCATGGCAGAAGCCCTGTTGGCGGAACTGGGGGGCGAAACAGCCCTGCTGGAGTACCTGCGGCAGCGGTTGGTGGCTCAGCCCATTTCCCGCCTGGATTCCCAAATGGCCCCCGCCGAGCAAGACATTCGCCTGGGGCAAAGAGGGCGAGCGCTGTACCTTTCCCCCCGCGCCCTAGCTCATCTCTGGGAACACCTGGTAGATTTCACAGATGGGGATCCGACTCGGATCTTGCCCAGGGCGGGCACTGGCCACAGCACCCTGCGGGCGCGCACCTTGCCCCCAGGCACGGCTGCTCAGGTGGGATCCGCTGCGGATCGGCTGATGACGATGGGGCAGCTGCCGAATGGCATCCACTTTGTCCTGCTCAACCAAGGTCCTGACCTGGGCATTTTGCGCCAGCAACAGGATCAGTTTCTGCAGGATGTGGTGGCCATTTCTGAGCCTCTCCGCCGCTAATGCTGACCTCAATTCGAACTTAATTTGAGATACAGCTCTCCCCCCACTTTCCCCATAGGAGGCGGAAGCTCAAGACCCCAGAGCCCCACAGGTTAGGAACAGGGTCAATTCATTTAAGAATGAGACGGCCCTGCAGCTAAGAAGGCATGGAGGTAGACCTCAGGAGGAAGCTTAGACCTGAGAGAGAGTCATAGGGTATGTCCAGGAAGGGAGCAGTTGCACGGATGAACAAGGTTAGTCGTGCAACAGTTTATCGCTGGCTGAACCGAGAAGACCTGAGGCCGACAAAAGTCAAGACCCGCAAGCGCAAGATAGACTCGGCTGCCCTGCAGCAAGACGGAGACCAGTACCCAGAAGCTCGACTGAAGGATAGAGCCCGGTCTGGCGTCCAACCCGTCCTGCCAGCGGGACGGAGTCCTCGCGCTATTGACTGTGCTCTTGAGAATGAGAAGGTGAAAGTAGCACAAAAAAAGAGTTATGGTCATTTCAATTAAACCAGGAGACTGCGCCCACACCTAAAACTTTGAATGCACGGGGCCATAGGGCTTTTCTCAATGGCCCAGGCAATGGCTCAGGCGTCTCACCCTAACCTGAAATGACTACCCGAAATGACCATAAGTACCTGTTTTTCTCCGACAATTGACTTTTGCTGCTGATGCAAACTCTTTGGCAGACCATCGCCCAGCACCTTTCAGAAGCAACAGGGGATCCCATCCAGCCCCTACAGTATCGTTCTGTGGGCGGAGGCAGCATCAACGCCACCTATCGGTTTTCTTGCGCTTCCCAAAACCCTCTTGCAGAAGGGGTAAAAGACTACTTCGTCAAATTGGCCCGTGGGGGAGAAAGGGCGCTGGAGATGTTTGCAGCGGAAGCTGCGGGCTTGCAAACCCTAGCGGCTGCCCAGGCCATTCGCGTGCCCCAGCCCATCATCTGGGGATCCGTAGGAGAGCAGGCTTACTTGGTGCTGGAATACCTGGAGCTAACCTCGCCCCGTCCGCACACTGCGGGTTTATTGGGATCCCAGTTGGCCCAGTTGCACCGCACCCTATCCCCCAACGGCAGCTACGGCTGGGAGCGCGACAACACCATCGGCTCTACGCCTCAGATCAACAGTTGGCGGCAGAATTGGCCGGATTTTTATCGGGAACAGCGGCTGCTCTACCAGGTGAAATTGGCTTGCCAACAGGGGTATCGCGGCACGTGGGTGGCCCAAGCCGAACGGGTAATGGCGGAGCTGGAAGCCTTTTTTCAGGACTACAGGCCAGAACCCGCTCTGTTGCATGGAGATCTGTGGGGCGGCAACTACGGGGCCTTGCCCGATGGATCCCCGGTGATTTTCGATCCGGCCACCTACTACGGGGATCGAGAGACGGATCTGGCGATGACAGAACTGTTTGGCGGCTTTCCGCCGGAGTTCTATCGGGCTTATCAGCAGGCCTACCCCTTGGACGAGGGGTATCCCCACCGCAAGCCCCTCTACCAGCTCTACCACTGGCTCAACCATCTCAACCTGTTTGGAGAGGGCTACCTAGGCTCGGTGCAGCGGGCTTTGCAGCAGTGTTTGCAATTTCTTGGATAAATCGTATGGTTGTTCAGGTTAAGATGAGACGCCTGGGCTACTGCTCGCACCAGCGGGACGGAGTCCTATCGCGCCAGCGGGACGGAGTCCTTGAAAAACCTTCTAACCCCCTGCATTATTGCTCCGCAACGCTATTGCTATGCCTACGGCACCCTGACGGGAACCGCAACGCTGACGCGAAGACGCGACCAACGGTTTAGGTGTGGGCACAGTGTTCTGAGTTTGAGTGGAAATGACGATATGTCCATTCCCAAGCCGTTCGCGCCAGTGGGACAGAGTCCTTGGGGGGTAGCTCCCTCTGGGAGAGAAGCTGGGGGTGAGGGGGATCTGTCTCGAAGTAAACTGATCTGAAACGGCTAGGGGGTCTTCTCCGGCGAGGATTCCCCTGCCATGACCACAGCCCCCATGTCCCCCAACAGGCGGGACTGGTTGCGCAATACCCCCAGCAAATTAAGCCGGTTGGCCCGCCGACCAGGATCCGGATCCATCACCAGAACGGCTTCAAAAAACTGGGCTACCTGAGGGGCTGCTGCTTGCAGAGCTTCCACCAAGGGAACAAAATCTCCCCGTAAGGCCGGCTCCACCCCCAGGCGATAGACCTTCTGGCAAGCCTCGTACAACTCCCTTTCTGCCGCCTCCTGCAACTGGTCGGGATCCACGGCAGCTGCTGGATCTGTTACACCGTAGTCCAAGTCCCCTTGGGCTGCCAGGCGGGCGCAGCGATTGAGGGTGGGATAGAGATCCGCCAATTCCCCGGTGGCCCGCAGGTGTTGCAGGTACTCCGCCCGCAGCAGGGTCAAGGGCAGGTTGCCCAGGGCCCGCAAGGTGAGTTCGGCCTTCTGGGGATCCTCCGCTTTGACCGACTCGGGATCCCCCACCACAGCCCTGACCAAGTCGTAATCAATCCGTTTTTCCTCCTGCAAAAGGGTCTGTATCCGTTGGGCCAAAAACTCCTGCAAGGCTCGCAAGGTGTGGACATCGCCAAAGGCATAGTCCTGCACCACACTCTGCAACAGGGAGTTAAAGTCAAAAGTCCAGCCGGCATCCCAGGCAACCAGCACCAGGCTGTTGGCGGCCCGCCGCAGGGCAAAGCGATCCGAGGAGCCGGTGGGGATCCGCCCCAAGCGAAACATGCCCACCAAGGTATCCAGGCGATCTGCCCAGCCCACCACCCGCCCCGTCAGTGCTGTGGGCAAAGCGTCCCCCGCTCCCAAAGGCCAGTAGTGTTGCTCAATCCCCTCGGCTACCGCCTCCGGTTCCCCATCCTGCCGAGCGTAGTCGGCCCCCATGATCCCCTGCAGCTCCGGGAACTCGTACACCATTTGGGTAACTAGATCCGCTTTGCACAGTTGGGCGGTGCGCTCCACCAGCGCTTGTTCCTGGGCATCCAAGTTCAAGGCAGCAGCAATGAGGCGGCTGATGTGGCGGATGCGCTCCACCTTGTCCCGCATGGAGCCCAGCCCTTCGGCAAAAGTAACCGCCTGCAGGCGTTCCACCCGCTGCGCCAAGGGGATCCGCCGATCCTCCTCGTAGAAAAAGCGGGCATCCGCCAGGCGCGCCCGCACCACACGGCTGTTGCCTGCCCCGATCCGCTCCGATTGCCGGGGGTCGCCGTTGGAGATGGTGATGAAATAGGGCAGCAATTTTCTGGGATCCCGGCCATCCCGTACTGGGAAGTAGCGCTGGTGAGTGATCATCACCGTCTCGATCACCGCAGGGGGCAAGCGCAAAAACTCTGGCTCAAAGCGCCCCAAAACCGCCGTCGGCCACTCCACCAACTGCACCACCTCCCGCAGCAGAGGGGCAGGGATCTGCGCTTCCCCATTCACTTGCCTGGCCAGCTTGGTCACCTCAGCCTGAATGTATGCCTCTCGCGCTGTTGGATCGGGGCTGACCCCCGCCTCTTGCATTTGCTGAACGTAGCTCTCGGCCCGCTCCAGGACAACCTGCTGGGATCCCAAAACGCGGTGCCCCCGGCTCACCCGCCCCGCCACCAAGCCCGGCATGGAATTGTCCTCGTGGGTCGGCAGCAGCAAAGGCAGCACCTGATCATCCCAAAGGGAGACCAGCCAGCGGATGGGGCGCGGAAACTTCAGATCCCCGCAGGCCCAGCGCATCAGCCGTTCACCACTCAAGTTGGTAATCCAGGCGGGTGCCAGTTCCTGGAGCACGGCTGCCGTCGGTCGGCCCCGCACCCGCTGCACCGCAAACACAAAGGATCCCTTGCCCACTTGCCGGATTTCCAGGCTGCCGGGATCCACCCCTTGTTTTTGGGCAAATTTTTCCCCGGCAGGAGTGAGCTGGCCATCTTGGTAGGCGACCTGAACCGGCGGCCCCTTCACCTCCAAAGTGCGATCCGGCTGCTGGGTGGGCAACCCCTGCAACAGAACCGCCAGGCGGCGCGGCGTACCGAAAAGCTGCATCTGCTCCGCTTGCAAATGGGCCTCCGCCAAAGAGGCCGGGATCCCGGTTCGCCACTGCTCCAGAGCCGAATCCACAAAACTGGCTGGGAGCTCTTCACAGCCGACTTCTAGCAAATAGGCAACCATACTCCTGTGCTCCGCAGGGTACCATCCCCACTTCCTCAATCAACATAGTCTATGGCTCTGGGCCTCCCTTCTGGCTCACGACTGCTCCGAACCTGGGGTATCCCAGTTTACCAGGGGAGCCGGGGCGTCGTTGAGACAAGAGCTCCAGTCCGCCAGACAACACCCCAATGCCATCCCTGTCAAGTGGGCTCTGCGGCCGCCAGAACCCCATCTCCTTGGCGCAAGGGATAGGCCGAGTCCCGTGGCAAATGCACCACGATGATGGGAAGGCTGGGTCGGTTGCGGGCGATGGTCTCCGGCTCTCGGCCCAGACGCGACCGGTTGCCGGTTTCGCTGGGAACCAATACCAACACATCTCCTGGCTGCAGCGCTTTGAAGGCTTCCGCCACCACCCCCCCCTGCACCCGCTGAACCGGCAAGTGGGCATAGCTTTCTGCCGGCAAGGCTGGGGAGCTTTTCCGCCCAGGTCGGGTTTGCACCAGCAGGATCTGCAAACCCGCTTTCAATTCGCCGGCCAGCGTTTGCGCCAGCCCAATGGTCTGCTGCAGGGATCCGGGAGAGACCTCCAGCTCCGGTGCAACCAAGAGGATGCGGCGCGCCGTCTCGATGGGTACCGGAAACCGCGTAATCAAGACTGGGATCCCCACCTGCCGCACCACCGCGTCAATGATGCTGCCGAAAAAGTTCTCCGCATAGGTGGAGTAGCCCTTCCAGCCCAGGATCACCAAGGTTGCCTGCCGTTCCGCCGCCGAGCGAATGATCCCTTTTTCCACCGAGTCATCCACCCGCCGGATCGGCTCCACTCGGGCCACGGCGCTGTGGGCCAGAGCTTCTGCGAAAGTCAGCAACTGCTCCTGCCGGGCCAGGGCTGCCGGCGAGATCCCGGCGCGGTCAGACAAAACATGCAGCGGCAGCAGCGTTCCCCCATCTTTTTTGGCCAAAATCAAAGCCAACTGTAACAGGTTCCTCTCAGTATCCGGGTTGGCCACCGGCACCAAGACGCGAGCTCCCCAATCTGGCTTGGGCAATTCAGTGGACTCTGCCGCCACTTCGGTGGGCTGCATTTGCTCTCCCCAGCGGGCCACAATCCAAGGCGAGGCAACACAGGTCACCAGGATCATGGCAATGGTGCCGTTCACCGTCAGCTCATCCACCAACTCCACCTGAAAAGCCACCGTGATCGCCGCCAGAGTAGCCGCCGCCTGAGCCATCGACAGGCCGAACATAACCATAGCGCTGGCAAAGCGCCAGCCAAACAATTGGGCCGGGATCCAAGCGGCCAGAAACTTGCTCACCACCTCCGCTGCGATCATCACCCCTCCCACCAGCAGCGAGCGCGGCTCTCCCAAGAGAATGCCGGGATTGATCAGCATCCCCACCGAGATCAAGAAAAAAGGCACAAACAGGGTGTTGCCGATAAACTGGATCCGGTTCATCAGGGGGCTGAGCTGGGGGATGATGGGGGTAATGGCCGTCCCGGCCAGAAAGGCTCCCACCACCGGCTCAATGCCGATCAACCCCGCTCCGTAGGCCACCACAAACAAAGTGGCGATCACGAAAGTAAACTCTGCTCCCTCGTCGTGACCAAAGCGTTGAAAGAACCAACTGCCCAGCTTAGGCACCCCCCACAGGGTGGCAAACGTGTAGAGGGCAATGGAAGGGATCAACGTCAGCCAAAATTGCAGCGTCAGCTCCCCTTGGTGGGCGCGCACCACCACCGCCAACACCAATAACGCCAGGACATTCGTGATAAGGGTGGCCCCCAAAGTTGCCCTCACCGTCTGCAGGCGCATCAACCCCAGCTTCGAGATGATGGGCAGACCGATCAGGGTGTGAGAGGCAAAACAAGAGGCCACCAGCACCGCCGCCAGAAAGCCATACCCAATGGCCAACATGGCTGCTGTGCCGATGAGCATGGGCAACAGAAAGGTGAGCGCCCCGAAGATGGTGGCCTTCCCGGCATTGAGCTTCAAATCTTCCAGACTGGTCTCCAGCCCCGCCATGAACATGAGAAACAACAGCCCCACCGTGCCCAGCAGGATGATGGTCTCGTCCCGCCGCAAGATGCCCAAGCCGTAGGGCCCCACCACCAGCCCAGCCAAGATTAACCCGATGATCCCCGGCAGGCGCAGCCGCTCAAATAGCAAGGGAGCCACCAGCATGATGGTCAGGATGATCAAAAACACCAGCACCGGATTCTCAACAGGGCCGATCAGGGCTAGAGGGATCCCCGAAATTTGCAGCCAGTGAGCCAGCATAAATACCCGACAGACAGCTAATGAACAGACCCGGCAAAGCGCCCGCATGAGTCTATCAGATCCCTCCAGATCCAAGTAGCTCTCGATGCCCCACAGACTTTGTCCGGCCTTCAATTACTGGCAGGGCGTTTAATAAGTATTCGAAAGTAAGTACATCAGACACATTAAGACACATTAAGCAGTGAAAACAGCTTGGCAGTAGTGCCCAGAGAAAGGCGGGAGAAACCCCCGAGAAACACGCATTAGAATCAGAGGGTACATGCTCTTGGGCTGCCCATGAACCAGCTTGCTCCTGGAAAAGTGATCGGCCAGCGCTATCAACTGGTTCACAGCATTGCAGCAGGTGGCATGGGGCGGGTGTTCAAGGCTGTCGATACGCGCCTGTTCAACCGTCCGGTGGCGGTCAAGCTGTTGCACCAAAACTTAGCAGGCGATGACAACACCCGACGCCAGTTGCACAAACGTTTTCAGCAGGAAATTCGCATCAGCACGCTGCTGGGGGAGCACCCTGCCATTGTCAAGGTATTGGACTATGGCCTAGAGAACGACCAACCTTACCTGGTGATGGAATACCTGACGGGGCGCAGTTTGGGGGAGCTGATGCTCAAGCAGCCGGTGCTGCCGCCTCAACAGGTGGTGAGGATGGCCCGCCAAGTGTGTGCCGGTCTCTATTACGCCCACAACCTAGAGACCGAGCAGGATGGCCATCTCATCAAGGGGGTGATCCATCGCGACATCAAACCCAGCAACCTCTTCGTCCTAAAAGATGAAACCCTGGGGGAGACCGTCAAAATCTTGGATTTCGGCATTGCCAAGCTCCTCAGCGACGTTTCCCTTGCCCTCGGCACCCAGACCACCGGCTTTTTGGGTACGGTGCGCTATGCCTCTCCCGAACAGGTGCGCGGGGAAGCCTTGGATGCCCGCTCGGATATCTACTCGCTTGGCGTGGTGCTCTACCGCATGTTGACCGGGCAACACCCCCTCCAGCCGAAGAGCGATTCTTTCCCCGGCTGGTACGAGGCCCACAATTACCAGCAGCCCCAACCCTTCAATCGCGCAAATTTGCCCTATGAAATTCCGCTGCAGCTGGAACAGGTGGTGCTCTCCTGTCTGGCCAAAGATCCCGACCAGCGGCCCCAAGATATGAAGGTTCTCAGCGCCCAATTGGAGGGATCCCTGCACTCCCAGAGCGCTGCCAGCTCTTCCCTCGCGCCCCCCCCAGCCGCACCCATCTTCTCCGAGCGCACCCTGGCGGCGGTGGATGCAGGGCAGTCGGGCACACACCTGCTCAGTACCCAGGCAGAGCCCGAGGCCAAGCTGTTTCCCCTCTGGGCTGGGATAGCCCTTTTTGTTGTCATTGCGGGGAGCACCTTCTGGGGCCTGCGTCTGCTGTTGGATCCGGGCCCAGGCAGGGAAAAACTGCCTGCTGTCTCTGAACGACCTGATACCCATCGCGTCGGCGGCTCCGAGCGGGATCCCTCAGCCACTCCTGAACCTCTGCTGGACTGGCTGCCGCGGGATCCGGAGGGTGAACTGGTGTTTGAGGATGATCCCGCCCCAGATCTGGGAATCGGTGAGTCTGCAAGCGAGCCCACACCCAGGCCAGCGGCAACTCCAGAGGCAGTGTCCTCTACCCCTCAGCCCCCCGCTCCAACTCGGCAGGTGTCCCCTCCCACTCCAGTGCCTGCTGCGCCGCCGCCCCGACCGGTTGCCGTGCCCACGCCCGCTGCTCCACCTTCTCCAGCCCCTGTCCCGGCCAAGCCTCTCCCCCCGCCGCCCATCAACCAACCTTTGTTTCCCCAAGTGAACCGGGTTGCTCCAACTCCTGCTCCCCCTGCAGCACCCCCAACCCAACCTCCCACCCCTGGCTTTCTGGAGCGGTTGCGCGAGGAGCGAGAACGCTTGGGGAAAGACTAGGCGCAAAAAAGGGATCCACAAGGATCCCTTCGCAAACAGAGACATAGGGCTAGTCCTCGATGGGATCCCCCGTCAAGGGATCCCAGAACAGGTGGAGTCAGGCGGCAGCCAGCCGGGCATTGGCGGCATCCCAGTTCACCAAGTGCTCCAGGTAGGCATTGATGAAGTCAGGCCGCCGGTTTTGGTAATCCAGGTAGTAGGCGTGCTCCCACACATCCAAAGTGAGCAGGGGCGTTTGGCCGTAAACCAGGGGGTTTTCGGCATTGGGGGTTTTGGTGACCTTCAGCGTGCCGTTGTCCAGCACCAGCCAGGCCCAACCGCTGCCAAATTGGGTGGCAGCCGCCGTCTTGAAAGCCTCGACAAACTTGTCGTAGCTGCCGAAATCGGCGTTGATCTTGTCGGCGATAGGCCCGGTAGGCGCACCTCCCCCGCCCGGCTTCATGGATTCCCAGAAAAAGGTGTGATTCCAAACTTGGGCGGCATTGTTGAAGATACCCGCTTTGTCAGGATCCCCAAAGGTGGCCTTGATGATTTCTTCCAGAGACTTGTTGGCCAGATCGGTGCCCTCGATGAGCTTGTTCAGGTTGGCTACGTAGGCCGCGTGGTGCTTGCCGTGGTGGTAGGAGAAGGTTTCTGCCGACATGTAGGGCTTCAGCGCGTCGGCAGGATAGGGCAGAGCCGGGAGTTCAAAAGCCATAATCGTCTGTCCTCTGTGTCTTGTGCAAGGAATGCAAGAAAGAACGCGGCGAAGGGTCAGGAGAACCAGAAAAAGGCGTTACCTTTCTTTGCAGTTTTAGTGTAACTCAGAATCAGTACGCGCTGGGATCCCTTGGACACCTCGATTCCGGTTGGAACCCTGCTCGACCCCAGAGAGGTGGAATCGCGGCTGTCTCAGCGCAATTGCCGATAACCACTTGTTGGCCAGCGGTTGGAAAAGCGAGATCGTCCCGGCTGGAAAGCGCTAACGGGATCCCTCCCGCAACAGCTCGATCAGCAGGGGAGCGACATCCCTGAGCAGGGGGATCAAAACAGCCGTGATGGCGGCGATGGTCACTACATTGCGGGTGAAGTTGAGGGTATCGCGGCTGAGCTGGAAAAACCGCTCGTCCCAGCGTTTGACCTCGGCCTCCAGACGTTCTTCGGCGCCAGCAATGCGTTCCTCGGCTTTGGCAATGCGTTCCTCGGCTCTGGCAATGCGTTCCTCGGCTCTGGCAATGCGCTCCTCGGTGCCGGCAATGGTTTGCATCAGCTCTTGGTTTTGCCGGGCCAGTTGGGCGATGGCCTGAGCGTTGGCCTCGACAGTGCGCTCGATGCGCGCCAGCCGCTCCTCGCTGTAGCTCATGGTCGGGGAGGGGGAAATTGATGCGGGCTGGGGAAGTCCTGAGGTGGGATCCCTTGCAGAGCCTCAGTCATAAAGCGCTTCCAGGTGGGGGCAACAAAGGCCCCGCCGGCGGTGCCGGGCAGCATGGGGGAGTTGTTGTCGTTGCCAATCCAAATGGCGGTAGACAGTTGCGGCACATAGCCGATGAACCAAGCGTCGCGGAAATCGGAGGTGGTGCCGGTTTTACCGGCTACAGGTCGCCCATCGTCCAGACGAGCTGCCCTCCCGGTGCCTTGGGTCACCACCCCTTTGAGGATTTGGTTGAGCGTAGCCACCGCCCAGGGATCCAAAACCCGCTCCGGCTGGGGCCTGGCCTCGAAGAGGATTTGGCCGTTGCGATCCACCACCTGGGCCAAGAGGGTCGGCTCCACCCGATATCCGCCATTGGCAAAGACCGCATAGCTGGCCGCCATCTCCAGGGGGCTGACGCTGGCCGAGCCCAGAGCTGTAGCCAAGTTGGGAAACATCTCGGCACTGATGCCGGTGGCCTGAGCCGCTGCGATGACGTTGCGGATCCCAACATCATCGGCCAACTTAACCGTGGGCACGTTGCGGGAGAGCTCCAAAGCCCGAGCAAAGGTGAGGGAGCCATAGAAGGTGTTGTCGTAGTTTTTCGGGCTGTAGGGTGGCGAGCCGGGATAGGTGACGGGGGTATCTTCCAAGATGCTGCCGGGTGAATAGCGCCCGCTGGCCAGAGCCGCGTAGTACACATAGGGCTTAAAGGTGGATCCCGTTTGGCGAAACGCCTGGGTGGCGCGGTTAAATTGGCCCCGCTGAGCGTTGATCCCGCCCACAATGGCTTTCACATAGCCGGTACGGGGATCCACTGCCGCCAAAGCCATTTGATCGGCACGACGAGCTGCCCCAATGCGGGGGCCATCTTCATTGACAATGCGCTGGGCAAGGCGCTGCAGACGCAGATCGATGGTGGACTGAACCCGCAGACCTCCTTGCATTAGAGCTTGTTCCCCATAGCGGCGCCGCAGCTCCGCCTCAATGGCGTCGGTAACTGCTGGGGCGTTACTTTGAAAGGAGGTAATGCGGCCTAAGGTCAGCTTTTGCTCCCGCGCCGCCTGGGCTTCCTCGGGGGTAATCCACTTCAGCTCCACCAGACGATCCAGCACCAGGTGTTGCCGCCGTTTGGCTCCCTCCAGGTTGCGAAAGGGGCTGAGGGTTTCCGGAGCCGGCAGGATCCCAGCCAACATCGCCGCTTCAGCCAAGTTCAGTTCAGACGCATCCTTGTTGAAGTAGCTGCGGGCCGCCGCCTGGATGCCGTAGAGATTGTGCCCCCAGTACACCTGGTTGAGGTACATCTCCAGGATCTCGTCTTTGCTGAAGACCTGTTCTAGGCGCACCGCCAACACGATCTCGGCGACTTTACGGCTGAGGGTACGCTCCGGCCTCAAAAACAGGTTCTTGACCAACTGCATTGTCAGGGTGGATCCCCCCCCCGCCGAGCCTATACCCCCCTCCACACTGCCTAGGATCGCCCGGCCCAAGCTGACCGGATTAATGCCTGGATGGGTGTAAAAGTGGCTGTCTTCAATGGCCAGCAAGGCCTTTTTCATCTCCGGCGAGACCTGTTCAAGGGAGATCACTTCCCGGTTGGCCTCCCCGTGTAGGCTGGCAATGGGCTCGCCCCGAATATCGACAATGTGGGTGGTGGCAATGGGCACGTAATCCCGCAATTGATGCACGTCCGGCAAGTTGCGGAAGCTAATGGCCAGCCCCACCAATCCGGCAGCCGTTGCCGTGGATCCCAAGAGCAGGGATCCCAGCAACAGATTGCCCACCACACCGGCAACCTGGGCAATCCGGGAGGGGCGGGTGGGTGGGGTATAGTCGGCATGCTCGTCAAACCCCGATCGGGAAAAGGGGGAATTGGAGAAACGCTCCAACCCCGGCTTTCTCGCCCGGCGGGCCAATGGTCTGCGACCGTAGGTCACGTCAAAAACCCTGTCACGTCCGTGTTGCAAAGCAACAACAAGCCAGACCCATTATAGGGCGGCGTCTATTGGGGCAGCAGGATGGCCAACCCTGCCCATCGACAACTCCAACCGGGCTAGGGGGAGAAGATCTTGAGTTGAGAATCGAGCATCTTTTGCGTGGGCTTAAAATGGCTCATGGGTTCAGCCGGAGGATCAGGCTTTGAGTATATCGTCAGCCTCAGTTTCGCCAGCGTACCGGGATCCGTTGATAGCCCAAATTGTTGAGCGGGGGGTGGCCGAGATCTTTCCGGGAGGGCCTGCTGCCCTGGCGGAGCGCCTGGCCACAACAAATCGTCCCTTGCGGGTGAAGCTGGGCATCGATCCCACCCGACCGGATCTACACCTGGGCCATTCAGTGGTGCTGCGCAAGTTGCGCCAGTTCCAGGATGCGGGCCATGTGGCTATTTTGCTCATCGGGGACTTCACGGCGCTGGTCGGGGATCCCACCGGCCAATCGGAGGCCCGTCCCCGCCTCACCCCAGCAGAAGTGGAGGAAAACGCCCGCACCTACTTGGAGCAAGCCGGCAAGATTTTGGATTTTGAGACCCCCGGTCGGCTGGAGGTGCGCCGCAACAGCGAGTGGCTGGCCCACCTGACTCTCAGCGAGCTGATCGAACTCCAGGCCCAGATGACGGTGGGGCAGATGCTGGCCAAAGAAGACTTTGCCCAGCGCTACCGCGCTGGAACGCCAATTTATCTGCACGAATTTCTCTATCCCCTCCTGCAGGGCTACGACTCGGTGGCTCTGGCAGCCGACGTAGAACTGGGGGGAACCGACCAGCGCTTTAACCTGCTCACCGGTCGGGATCTGCAAATTTGGAAGGGCCAAGCGCCGCAGTTTTGCCTGACGGTGCCGCTTTTGGAGGGGCTGGACGGGTACCAGAAAATGTCCAAGTCCAAAAACAACTACGTGGGGCTGACCGAGGATCCCCTCACCATGTACTCCAAGCTGGAGAAGGTGCCGGATCACCTGGTGGAGCGCTACTTTGAGTTGCTCACCTCAGTGCCCCTTGCCGAGCTGCCGCAGGATCCCCGCCAGCGGCAGATCCTCCTAGCCAAGACCCTAGTGGCCCAGTTTCACTCCCCTGCAGCGGCAGAAGAGGCCCAGCGCACCGCCCAAGCCCTGGTGCTAGACGGTATTCTTGCCGAAACGGGATCCATCCCCACCTTTGCCATCGATGGGTTGTCTTACCCTGTTAAACTCAGCTACATCCTGCGTGAGTGTGGCCTGTGCAAGAGTGCCGCCGAGGCCCGTCGGCAGATTCAAGGGGGCGCCGTGCGGCTGGATGGGCAAAAGGTGGAGGATCCCGACCTGGAGTTTGCCCATGCCTCGGAGCTGGCGGGGCGGATTTTGCAGGTGGGCAAAAAGGCCTTTCGTCGGCTAGTGAAAGGCGCAGATTAGTCTTCCCCTCTCCCTGTGGGAAAGGGGTGAGGGGATCCATCAACGGGCAGGCTTGAAGCCGAGTCCGGTTTTTTTCTGCCTGGTCTTGGCTGGGGGATCGGACAGAGGAGAAGCTGACGAAGTTGGCGGGAAAACGGGCTCCGGTTTGGGCCGGATCGAGCCCGCCTCGGCTACTGCCTCAGAGAGCTTTTGCCGCACCAGCTCCTGAGTCTCCAAAATGTTGGGATCCGCCGCCCATTCCGGGGCCTCTCGAACGGGATCATCCTCGGAGGTGAACTCCAGGTCGTAGGTCTCGGCGCGGTAATCGGGGCTGAAGCATTCCCAAGCTCGCAAACTGTAAAAATAGGGGAACAAACGCACAATGCGCTCAATATCCAGGTGCTCGGCAAAGCGACGAAAAGCCTCTTCTTCAGACACCGGAAAAGGGGCGTAATGTTCTGAAACAAACCACCGCAAGAACTTCCGCGCCTCTGGGATGATCTGCTGGGCAGGCAGGGATCCCAGTGCTCCTGCATTAAAACAGTTCACCAGCAGATGCTCCAGCATCACCGCGTTGTACTCGGCAAAGCAAGTTTGCTCGCGGCTTTCCACCGGCTGCCAGGGCATGTTGCCGTTGGCGGCAATGAGCAGGTGAACCAGGTCATGGGAGGGGTTGGTTTGGATGTAGCCGTGCCCCTCCAACTTGGCGCCATCGCAGCTAAAGAGCTGGTGTTGGGGGCTCCAATAGAACTTGAGTTGCTTTGCCGCCATGTTCAGTTCTCCTCCTCACCCAGGGGATCCTTTTAGAGCTTACACCTGCACTGATGAGCTGCTATGAACTATAGGCCACGGAGGAGAGCGCCGGCTTATTTGACAATTGGTCAGCGAGAACGCTTGCCACAAGTGGCAAAACAAAGGGGTCTTTATCTCGAAGCAATTCTCGGAGCAGACAGGCTTTAGCCGCCCTACTAGGCTCAAAGCTGAGACCCGCTGTGCTCGCATTGTGAAAAAAGATGAACTCGAGATCCTCTAACTGCAGTAAAAATCTTTACGCCTACACCAAGCGCTACAGTAGCTTTCAGAATTACTGGGTGGTATTGCAACTCCGTACTTTCATGCCACCCCACTGTGCTTGCACTGGCAGCTGCAATGACTGTAAAAATACAGCCCGGTCAAGTAAAAAGCCAAAAAGCTGGTTGGCTGCTTCTCCTGGTGCTCGTGGGAAGCTGCCTCGCTGGCTGTGGCTCTTCCGGCGGTACAGGCATTGAGCCGTCTGCTGTGGGATCCCAAGCTCGCCTGACATTCAATGGGGCTCTGACCCGCTCCTTTTCTGGCACACAAGGGGAAATGGAGTTCAACATCGCCCTCTTGCAAGGCGGGGATCCGCCCCAACCAATAACCCAGCTCTCTGCCAGTCAGGTCAGCCTGCAGGTAAACCGGGTAACCGATTTGCTAGGGATCCCGCAGCCGGTAACCTTGACCCTGACACCCACCCGGATCGAGAACCCCCCGCCGGATCTGGCTCAGCGGCCTTTGCTCATGGCAGTGCTGATGGATGGCTCAGGCAGCTTGCTGGTTTTGGATCCCCAATCTCGGCGCTTCCTGGCTGTTTTTCGGCTCTTGGATCAATTTCGCCCTGCACCCCTGGATCTGGGCGCCATTCTGCGCTTTGACAACCGGGGGGCAGGTTTTGGCCTTACAGCCCTGGGGCAGCCTCTGCGCACAGCTCAGCTATTGCAGGACTTCACCGGCGACAAAGAGCTGCTGAGACGAGGCGTTTTGCGCGCTGTTCCGGGGGGGAACACTGCCCTCTACGATGCCACGGTAGAAGCCGGGCGTTTCTTGAGCGACTTTCGGCCCACCGAGCGTTTCAACCGCCGCTTGGTGGTATTCACCGATGGGATTGACAACGAAAGCACCCGCTCCATCAACCAAGCTACTCAGGAGCTGACAACTTTGGCCAGAGAGCGAGGACAAAAACTCACCGTGTATGTGGTTGGGTTGGGGGTCGATTTGAATCTTCTGGAGTTACAGCGTCTGGCTGCAGCTACTGAGGGGACTTTTGTGCTGGCACGGTTTGCGGATCAACTTAGCTAAACCGCCGGGAAGCCCCGCACTCTCTGCAACAGCAGGAGGGTCGGGATGAAAGGCGTATATATCCTGTGCCATAATCAACATGGCTGTACAAAACGGCGTTGCCGGAATCTGGTACAGCTACGCGGTGGGACATCCCGTGTCTGCGCGTGGAGGGTTCTTGCAGTAGCTCCCCGATGAAGCGCGAAGCCCACGCTGTACCTGTAGGGTCAGTGATGGGAGTATGTCACTTTTAATCAGCTTCGCTTTGTGGAAGATCTCATTCGCGTTTGCTATGCCCCAGAAGGCGATCAATCGGATCAACCCTGCCGCCTCCGCATTCCGGTGCCCCTACCTCCTGCACCGACGGACTTTCCGACACCTCGACCCACTCCTGCCTCTACCCCGACACTAACACCGACGCCAACACCGACGCCAACCAACTAGGTAGGAGCATGCCTCTAACCCCCAAAACCCTGAACTTTGCTGAATTTACTGAGCTTTAGGCGGTTTGGCAAAAGTCATTGAGAGGGATATAGTAGACCAAGTTTCCCCCTGATCCTTGAGTCCACCGCAACGGTTGCCGGGAAGTGAAGGGGGAAAGCGCTCGGGGGGTATTCCTCAGGGCTTTGCGGGATACCGCCTTCCTGCTCAGAGATAGGCAGGATGCGATCGCTTCTTTCCTGAACCATGTTCAGGGGAGTTCAGCGTGAATGTATCAGAGCCGTGTAGCCATGCCCTTGGAGAAGTTGGTCCCGCTATTGCGGTCGCAAAAGCGTTGCGTAGCGATGACGGCTTTCCCCCGGGTGGAGCACGCCAGTCGTTGAAATCTCAATCGAGGTCTGACAGCGCTTGCCGCCTGTGACGGTGGGATGTCAGGCTGAGACAGGAGTGGTTTTGCAGTCGGTAGGAACCATGACGCAGCGTGCCCAAGGATTTTGGCAATGGGGATCCCTTTGCCGGATTGGCCTCTACGTAGCTGCTCTGCTCTGCGGGGTGGTGCTCTGGGGGATCCCGGCCTTGGCTCTGCCCCAAGGGGATGCCATCACGGATCCCCGTACCCTGTTGCGGCGGGCGTTGCCTATTCAGGAAACGAAGCTGCTGGAAATTGATGAGGCCATCTCCAAAATCGACACCGACCTGAAGTACAACCGCTGGTCAGCGGTGCGGGGAGATGTGCGCCAGGTGGAGCGGCTTCTGGATCGCCATGGAGATTCCCTGCTGGCCGGCTTGCCTCCGGATCGGGTGACCCCAGCCTCTGAACAGATGGCTGCGCTGCGGGAGCAGTTGCGGGTGATCGGCCAAGCCAGCGAGCGCAAATCCAAAGGCAAAGAAGAGGCCCGCGCTGCCTACGACCGTCTAGTGGACGAGTTGGGATCCCTCGAAAACAACTGGGTGGGGGCTTTCCCCTACACAGTGCCTGCTGAGTATGCCGACAAACCTCAGCTCTTGGGGCGGGCAGAGGTGGAGCTAAACACCACCGCTGGGCGCATGGTGATCACCTTAGATGGCTACAGCGCCCCCATCACTGCCGGCAACTTTGCCGACCTGGTGCAGCGGGGCTTCTACGATGGCCTGACCTTTGACCGGGTGGAGACCTTCTTCCTGGCGCAGGCCGGGGATCCCCCTGGCCCTGCCGATGGCTATGTGGATCCGGCCACGGGCAAGGTTCGCACCATCCCCATGGAGATTCGCGTCAAAGGCGAGGTGATGCCCCGCTACGGCCAGACTTTTGATCAGATGGGCCTGTGGGATGTGGAACCGGCTCTGCCCTTTTCCGCCGAAGGGACGGTGGCCATGGCCCGCTATCCCGACGATCCCAACAGCGCTTCTTCCCAGTTTTTCATCTTCATGGCCGAACCGGATCTCACCCCGGCGGGGTTAAACCTCATGGATGGCCGCTATGCCGTGTTCGGGTACGTTACAGAGGGAACGGAGGTGCTGCGCCACATCAAAGTGGGGGATCGGATTTTGAGTGCCAGATTGATTTCCGGCCAAGACAACCTCAAAACTGGAGCCTAGAGGGGATCCCTTCCTTCCTGCCTAACTGTGTCGATAAGCCGCCGTACCGTCGCCGCCCCTGCAGAGGGCTGGAAGCGAAAGGGAAATTTGCCCCTGGCCAACAGGCGCAGACCCAAAGGCACCAAACTGAGCAGCCCTTTGGGATCCCGGCCCACCACCTGCAGGGCAAAGCGGCGCTCATCTATCCAACCACCGGAGCGCACCAGTTGCACCAGAGTCTTGCGGTGGCGGATGGCTATGGGCAAGGACTCCGTCCGAATAGCGCGAACAGCGTGCGATGGGGAACGGTCGGTGGGCAGAGCAGCGGTCTTGTCTGCATGGCGGGAGAGGATCCCCTGTTTGAGTTCGGTGATTTGATCCAGAGGTGCCACGCCCATCGGGCAGACGCTGTTGCAGTTCCAGCAGCGGGTACAGCCCCAGACACCAGCCAAGCTATCCAGAGCCTGCAGGCGTTGTTCCCGTTGGCTGTCGCGGCTGTCTTGGACGAGGCGGTTGGCTCTGGCCAGAGCATGGGGGCCAACAAACTCTGGGTTCACCTCTTTGGCATTGCAATCGGAATAGCAGGCTCCGCAGAGAATACAGCCACCGGCAGCGTTGAGATGCTCCCGTTCGGCAGGCAGCTGTAAAAACTCTCGCTCCGGGATGCGTCGCCCTGCCGTGCTGACAAAGGGATCCACCCGGCTGAGATCGTTCCAGAAGGGCTGCATATCCACCACCAGATCCCGCAGAACGGGCAGGTTGCCCAGAGGGCCGATGCGAATGGTCTGTGGCTGGGAGCTGCGGGGATCCAGCTCTTCGCCCACATGTCGGCCACAAGCCAAGGCTGCCCTACCGTTGATGCGCATGGCGCAACTGCCACAGATGGTGTTGCGGCAGTTTTTGCGGAAGGCCAAGCTGCCATCCTGCTCCCACTTGATCTGGTTGAGGCAATCGAGAATGGTGGCGCCAGGGGATGTCTCCAGCCAGAAGGACTGCCAGCGGGGCGGCTCCGGCGGCAACTGTCGGAAAATCTGAAATTCTACTCGCAAAGTGCTCTGCACCGCTGAAGGGAAAGGGGATCCCATCCTAGCTCTCTCCCTATTGCCCCGCAACGCTCGCGCGAACAACGCGATAGCAGAAGTGGCTACAGCGCGCGGCTGAGGGAGCTCCCCGGCCCCTGAAACAACAGCCAAGAAATAAGGAAGTTGGTAACAAACACGCCCAGCAGCGCCGTAACCACTGCATCGGTGGTGGAGCGGCCCACCCCCTTGGCCCCTCCGCTGGTGGAAAGGCCCCAGTTGGAGCCGACAATGGCGATCAAAGACCCAAACACCATCGCCTTCAAACAACAGACGAGCAAATCCCAGGAGCTCAGAAGGGTTTGCGCCGAGTTGAGAAACACTGCAGGAGAGATGTTGTAGGCCGAAGCGCAGATGATCATCCCCCCCACCAGCCCCGTCAGCAGGGAGAGGATGGTGAGCACCGGCAGCATCAGCCCCGCAGCCAGCACCCGCGGGATCACCAGATAATCCACCGGATCGGTGCGCAACAACAGCAAAGCGTCGATCTGCTCCGTGACTTTCATGGTGCCCAGCTCGGCAGCAAAAGCGGATCCCACCCGTCCGGCCAAGATCACCGCCGTCACCACCGGTGTCAGCTCGCGGGCAAGGGCAATCGCCAAAACCCCCCCAATCAAGGAAGAGGCTCCGAAGTTGATGAACTCCCGCGCCAACTGGATGGTGAAAACACCGCTGATCACCACCGCCGTAATCAAAACAATCAGCAGCGACTCCAGCCCCACCGCCGCCAACTGATCCAGGGTGTTGCGGCGATGGATACGGCCCCGCATCAGATGCAAAATCACCTGGCCGGCCAAGAGAAAACTGCTGCCCACCCGCTGCAACCAGCTCATGGTTTCGGTCTCAAGAAGCCGTTATCGCTAGGCGACGCTTTGGCGACCCCGTTAGGGGGGCGGAGTCCTTCGGGGTTGCCGGCTCCGCTGGCAGCTGAAAGCTGGGCACAAACGAGGCCCGTGTCAGGGGTTGATCCAGGATCAGCCCCTCTCCCCCCAGCACTTCTAGGGCACGGCCTTCCACCGAGATCCACACCCGGGCGCCGGGGTTTTGGCTGGTGGCCGTGTAGAGCACCTGCGCAATCCGGCTCATCATCGCCGTGGATCCCCCCCCCTGGGTAAACTCTGGGGAAAAATTGAGAAAAATATCGTCACCTTCCACCCGCACATCCAACACCTGAGTTTGGGGTGGAATGGCGCTGGTAAGGTGGGGATCCCGGGGGCCGGCAATCAGCTCCTCCAAGGCCAGGCGGATGGCTTCTTGAGTGTCAAAGGCGCGAACCGTGCGCTCTTGCTGCACATAGTAAATGGAGTTGTCGGCACTGGTCAGCCAATACAAGGAAAGGGTTTGCCGGGGCCCGATGCTGTACCACCAAGCTCCCCCCATCACCCCTAACCCCAGCAAGAAGCCAAGGATCCCCAATTGCAGGGCCCGGCCGCGACGTGGGCAGCGACGCCGTCCTCCCAACCTAACGGAGCTGAGCTGTGCAATACGGCCTCCGTAGTGGCTCATTGCTGGCAACCCCCTGTCTTACCTAGCTCTAGGGTAGCGAAGAAAAGCCCACTCTGCCGGGGATCCCCAATAGGCTGGACAGGCAAAAGTGCAGCAGCAACTGGGATCCCTTTATTTGTATGATGATAATGATTTACACCCGGCATTGCTGAGTCGATAACTGAGCACACAAGGAGCTGAGCCTCAATCATGGTTACTGCCACCGCTACTGCCACCAATGTTGGCTACATCACTCAGGTCATTGGGCCTGTGATCGACGCCGAGTTTCCCAGCGGCAAGCTGCCCGAAATCTACAATGCCCTCAAGGTGGAGGGCACAACCGAAAGCGGCCTGAAGGTTAACGTCACCTTTGAGGTGCAGCAGCTTTTGGGGGATAACCGCGTGCGTGCGGTGGCCATGTCCTCGACCGACGGCCTGGTGCGGGGCATGCCGGTGGTGGATACGGGCGCTCCGATTACTGTGCCGGTCGGGCAGCCCACCCTGGGGCGCATTTTCAATGTGCTGGGAGAGCCAGTTGACCAAGGAGAGCCCGTTCAAGCCCAAGAATTTGCCCCCATCCACCGCAGTGCGCCTCCACTTGTCGATTTGACGATTAAGCCAGAGCCCTTTGAAACCGGCATCAAGGTGATTGACCTGCTGGCCCCCTTCAAAAAGGGGGGCAAGGTGGGCCTGTTTGGCGGTGCCGGCGTCGGCAAGACAGTGCTCATCCAGGAGCTGATCCACAACATCGCTGAGGAGCACTCTGGCCTATCGGTGTTTGCCGGCGTGGGAGAGCGCACCCGCGAGGGCAATGACCTCTACAACGAGATGAAAGAATCCGGTGTGCTGGACAAAGTGGCGCTGGTCTATGGCCAGATGAACGAGCCACCGGGTGCCCGCATGCGGGTTGGCCTGACTGCCCTGACCATGGCAGAGTACTTCCGCGACGTTAACAAGCAGGACGTGCTGCTGTTCATCGACAATATCTTCCGCTTTGTGCAGGCCGGGTCGGAAGTGTCGGCGCTGTTGGGCCGCATGCCCTCGGCGGTGGGTTACCAGCCCACCTTGGCTACCGAAATGGGCAACCTGCAAGAGCGCATCACCTCTACCAAGCAGGGATCCATCACCTCGGTGCAGGCGGTGTATGTGCCTGCTGACGACTTGACGGATCCGGCCCCAGCCACCACCTTTGCCCACCTCGACTCCACGGTGGTATTGTCCCGCAGCTTGGCAGCCAAGGGTATCTATCCGGCGGTGGATCCCCTGGATTCCTCTTCCACCATCCTGCAGGCGGACATTGTGGGCGAAGAGCACTACAACACCGCCCGGGCAGTGAAGCAAACGCTGCAGCGCTACAAAGAGCTGCAAGATATCATCGCCATCCTGGGGCTGGACGAGCTGTCGGAAGAGGACAAGCTGGTGGTGGCCCGCGCCCGCCGCATCGAGCGTTTCCTGTCCCAGCCGTTCTTCGTGGCGGAGGTATTCACTGGCTCCCCCGGCAAGTATGTGAAATTGGCAGACACCATCAAGGGCTTCCAGCGCATTTTGTCGGGGGAATTGGACAATCTGCCGGAGCAAGCCTTCTACTTGGTGGGCACCATCGAAGAGGCCATCGAGAAAGCGGAGAAGCTCAAGTCCAAGTGATCCCTCACCCCCAGCCCCTTTCCCACAGGAGGAGAGGGGAGTTGCCGATAGCGCGGCGACTGGGCTCCCCAGGGTTGAAGGGGGGAACGCCCTGGTGGCATTGCTGACTGAAAGCGCTCCCCAGACCCGGCAGGGCTCCTTCTTTTCGGGGGAGCCTTGGTTTTATCTACAGGTGGGACGGCTGCTAGGGATCCCCGGCGACAGGCCCGAAGCGATAGCCCTTGCCGTAGACGGCGTGGATCAATTCTGCTGCCCCGGGCAACCTGAGGCGTCGCCGCAGCAGGCGCACCTGGGCTGCCAAGACGTTGCTGCTGGGGGGATCCTCTCCGGCCCACACCTGCTCGTAGATCTGGTCGTGGGTGAGCAACTGGCCGGGGTGGGTCATGAAGTACTCCAGCAGGCGAAACTCTTTTTGGGAGAGGTGGATCATCCGCCCCTGCCGGTAGGCCACCTGGTTCTCCCGATCCAGCTCCAAATCCCCGACCTGCAGGCGAGGGATCCCTTCTCCAGTACCTGTGGTTCGCCGCAAGAGGGCCCGCACCCGCGCCAGCAGTTCCCGCAGCTCGAACGGCTTCACCAAGTAATCATCTGCCCCGGCATCCAGCCCTTCCACCCGGTCGTCTAGGGTATCTTTGGCCGTCAGAAACAGGATGGGGGTGGTGCAATCCACCTGCCGTACCCGCTGGCAGAGGGAAAGCCCAGAGAGCTCCGGCAACATCCAATCCAAGACCAGCAGATCGTAGGGCAGAGCGGGGGACTTTTGCAGCAGCTCCCAGGCCCGCCCTCCTGTGTAGGCGACGTCCACCGTGTAGCCCTCTCGCCTCAGTTGCTGGGCCAGAGAATCGGCCAACTCCACTTCATCGTCCACCAATAAAATCCGTGCCATAGGACTCCGTCCCGCTAACGCGAACACCTCAGGACTCGGTCTCGCTGTTGTCTTGGAAACAATGTGGAGCGCTGACGTACTCAGAAAAGGACTCCGTCCCGCTAGAACTGGAGAGCGGCTCAAGCTGCAAGGATAGATCGTAAAGGCGGCGCCGCGTCCAGATGGGGGATCCCTGCAGACGCTGGGCCAACCGGCGGCTGGCTGCAGACCGGGACAGGCCTTCGGCCAGCAATCGGGCCATTTCTTGACGAATTTCCGCTTCCGATTCACTGTCTCCCCGCCCATTCAAGGACTCCGTCCCGCCTCTGGCAGGGTTAGGGCTGGGAACGGCACCCACATATCCCTCAAGCAAGAGGGTGAACTCCCCCCGCGGCGGCTGGGCGGCGCAGTGCTCCAGAGCTGCTGCCAGGGATCCCCGCCAGAAGGACTCATACAGCTTGGTCAGCTCCCGCGCCAGCACGATCTGCCGCTCTGGGCCGCAGTGATCCAGCAGATCCTGCAGAGTTTGGCGCAGGCGATGGGGGGCCTCGTAAAGGATGAGGGTGCGGGGCTCTTGGGCCAACTGCCGCAGGCGGGCCTGTCGTTGGCTGGGTTTAAGCGGCAAAAATCCCTCGAACACGAATCGTCCTGTAGGCAGGCCCGAAGCGGTCAAGGCGGCAACAGCAGCTACCGGCCCCGGCACAGGGATCACCGGGATCCCGGCCTGAATGCAGGCGCGCACCAACTCTTCTCCCGGATCGGAGATGGCAGGAGTGCCGGCATCGCTGATCAGGGCCACCGACTGGCCCGCCGACAGATACTTCAGGAGTTGCGGGATCCGTTGGGCAGCGTTGTGCTCGTGATAGCTGATGAGGCGGGCGGAGATTTGAAAATGTTTAAGAAGCTGGCCGGAGTGGCGAGTATCTTCTGCCGCCACCCAGTCCACTTCCCGCAAAACCCGCAGCGCCCGCAGGGTGATGTCTTCTCGGTTGCCGATGGGGGTAGCCACCAAATAAAGGCTGGCGGTGGGGTGTTCCATCCCGAGCTCCAAGGCTGAGCTGCCGATAACCAGACAATAGCCAATTAGAGCAATTAGAGATCGCCTCGGATCCCCAGATTAACCTCTCTTGGCCGGTGCCCCGATACCCAAGCATCTGCCTTTCGCGGTAGCGGGACGGAGTCCTTTCGCGGTAGCGGGACGGAGTCCTTTCGCGGTAGCGGGACGGAGTCCTATGGCAGGATCGAGAAGTGCTGCGGAGAGGGATCCCGGTGCGCTTGACAACGCGGGCCACCTATAGCATCAAAGCTTTGTTGGATCTGGCGATGCTCGGCTCCGGGCAAATGGCTTCGGTGCGGGCCATTGCTCAGCGACAGGGGATCCCAGCTCCCTACCTGGAAAAGTTGCTGATTGAGTTGCGGCAGGCTGGCTTGGTTTGTTCCCAACGGGGGGCCCAGGGGGGCTACCGGCTGGCACGGGCACCGCGGCGGATCCCGATTAGCGCCATTTTGGCGGCAGTGGGAGAATCCTTGGATCCTCTCATGGACAGTTCTAATCCTTCAGCCGTGCATCCGGCGGAGCGGCTGGACTGGGTGACGGAAGCCCTGTGGAAGCGGATCGCTCGGCAAGTGCAGCAGGTGCTGGAGGAAACCACCTTGGAAGATCTGTATTTTGATGTTCGGAGCTGGCAGGCGGCTCAGGATCAGGAGAGTGGATTTGTGGTTTGAGCCTGCTGGCGGGATGGAGTCATCGCTGTTTTTCCCGGCCCAACCGACTGCCGGGCTGGTGCTGGCGGCAGCTTTGGCTTTGGATTATCTGCTGGCGGATCCCTGGGGTTGGCCTCATCCGGTGCGGGTGATGGGGGCTGTTATTGCCTGGGGGCAAGGCTATATCCTCAAGCACTGCTCAACTCCGCGAGCACAACAGTGGGGCGGGGCAGTTCTCACCCTAACTTTGGTGGGGGGATCCTACGGCATAGGCTGGGGGCTGGTCGCCATCGGCAATGCCATCCATCCCTGGGCAGGGATCCTCATGCAGGTGATCCTGATGGCCAGTTGTCTGGGAGGGCGCAGCCTGCGCTTTGCTGCGTTGGAGGTGTTGGATCCCTTGGAAAAAGAGGATCTGCCGGAGGCCCGTCAACGTCTCAGCCGCTACGTGGGGCGGGATACAGAGCACCTGACGGCATCGGAGATTTTGCGGGCGCTGATTGAGACGGTGGCCGAAAATACTCCCGACGGAGCAACTGCCCCTCTGTTCTACGCCTTCTTGGGAGGGGCGCCCTTGGCCCTAGCCTACAAGGCCAGCAGCACGCTGGATTCGATGGTGGGCTACCGCCACCCCCCTTTCACCCATTTGGGCACAGTGCCGGCCCGCTGTGAGGATGGGCTGACTTGGCTGCCCTGCCGCCTGACGGTGCTCACCCTGGCCCTGCTCAGCCGGGATCCCTGGGGGTTTTGGCAGCGGTGTCGTCAGGATGCGCAGGCGGATCCCAGCCCCAATTCCGGGTGGAGCGAGGCGGCTTTTGCCTGGCGGCTGCAGATCCAACTGGGGGGAACCAATTTCTATCGCGGGATCCCGAAGGTGAAACCCAAATTGGGGATCCCGGCTCGCCCTTTGACCCCGCAAGTGGTGCAGGAAAGTTTGGGACTGCTGCGACAGGTTGTATGGATTTGGGGGAGTTTGATGGTGGGAGCAACTCTCCTGTTGACCGTTCTGCAACTCATGGTCGTTTATTTCACCCCCTAGGATGAACTAAACAACCGGTTGCTTCCTGCTTCTACGACCCTTACCTAGCTGAGCTTTTGACTCAACCCCGGCAGAGGAATCTCCACAGGCGCAACTTCCCCCAGAACTTGAGGTAGAGTTAGCAAAGCTAACTAGATCGGCGGCAACAAAAACCGTAGCTGCTGTCAACCTGCCGTGAACCTAGAACCGCTGAAATAAACGATGATAAAAACAGCAGCTGCTACAGATATCAAGCACAGGGCGGTGGGGCATCCCGTCCTTTTCGCGTCAGCGGGACGGAGTCCTTGAAGCTCGCACTCTCTCGCTTTAGCGGCGCGGAGCGCTTTGCGTCAACATGAGTGCGGGAGTTATGTCACTTGTGCAACCGTTTATCGCTGGCTGAGCCGAGCAGACCTCACGACAACAAAAGTCAAGACCCGCAAGCGAAAGACAGACTTGGCTGCCCTGCAGCAAGACGTAGACCAGTGCCCAGAAGCTCGACTAAAGGATGGAGCCCAGCGCCAGAGCAATACCCATTAACTGCAGCATTGACAATATCCGACAATATCCAAACAACAAAAAGGCCCCCTTTCGAGGGCTTTTTTGAGGATACTGTTGCGCCGTTTTACCGTGGTTTTCGACCTGGAAAATCCAGTATAGGATACCGGGGATGATTGTCGATAGTTTCCAAATCAAGTTTGGCCTACTGCTCTCACATCCACTTCCCATCCTAATTGTCGAAGGGTATAGATCGCAAAAACATAACGGCAGTCACCAACGCCGCAGAATCCTCTCCCAATCATACCCCATTTTTGGGGTGTGCCCGTCAAGTGCTCACCAAGGGCTAGGATAAAAGACAGCTTGACGGGTTGCTGGCCATGCTTGGTTCCTGGTTAGACAACATCTACGGCGCTTGGTTTCTGCCGGAGCGCACCTTTCGGGCGTTGCGGGAACAGCCTGTTCTCTGGCAAGCCTTTGGGGTGGTGGGGCTGCTCAACGTCCTGGATGCGATTCGCCGCTCTGGGGTAAGCCTGCCGAGCATGGTGCTGGCGGTGCTGATGGGATCCCTGGGCTGGGTGGGTTTGGCGGCTTTGTTGCAATTGCTGGCCTTTTGTTTGGGTCGGGCTGTCCCTTCCTTTTCAGCGCTGCTGTGCTTGACGGGGTTTGCCGGTTTGCCGTGGCTGCTGCTGGGGCCTGCTCAATCGTTGGGTGGGGTGGTGGGATCCCTGCTGGGCCTTGCAGCGCTGCTGTGGTTTGTGGTTTGGCAGGTGCGGGCGGTAGCTGTAGCGCTGGATTTGGAGTGGTGGCGCCTGGTGGGCCTGATCCCATTGGCTTTCCTAGGGGGGATCCTGTCCCTGAGCTGGCTGACCAGCAGCGTCGTTGCTTTGGCTTCCTTGGGCTAAAGCTTATAGTTGTTTCAGGTTAGGGTGAGACGCCTGGGCTACCAAGAAAAGCCTTCTGGTTCTGCGTATTGTTGCTCCGCAACGCTGACGCGACGATGCGACCAGGGCTTTAGGTGTGGGTGCAGTGTCCTAGTTGGAGTTGAAATGATCATAATTCCCATTGGATCTTGGGGTGTGGCCAGGGATGCTTCCCTGGAATTAGCGGGGCACTCGCTGCAGATGCGGCTTTTCCTCCGGCAGAATAGCGCCTTCTACGGGGCAAACCTGTAAACAGATGCCACAGTCGATGCAGGTGGAAAACTCAATCCAAAAGTAGTCGGTGCCTTTGGCATTTTTGGTATCGCCGGGGTGGATGCAGGCAACAGGGCAAGCCTCTACACAGTCGGCCACACCTTCACAGATATCGGTGACAATTGTATGCGGCATGGATCCCTCCCAATGAACGCTCTAAGTCAAATCCTAAGTGCAGTTGCCACAAGGTCAGCCTTGACGTCGCCTGCGCTTCCTATGCTGTTGACTTTTTGATTAGAATGCGCGATATTTGCCCGAAGCTGCCTGAAAAAGATGGGACTTATATCTCAGTTCTAGGGTTCATTTTAGGCCAAAATTGCTCCCCCCCGACGAGAAGTTTTCCAGATCGTCGCTTTTTCTGACCAGCGCAGCGCCAATGCAAAAGAAGTAGAATGCTGGAGCGAGCCGGCAAATGGGCTCCCACCGCCTCGAGAGTTCTCTCTTGCCAAAAATGGCAAGGGACATACTCTGCTGTGACCTGGGTTTTAACCGAAAGATAGGATGATTTGGCATAAAACAGGGGCTAAATCTCTCTGGGATCCCGCTCTTGAGACTGCCACCAACGGCTGAGGGGCCAATACAAAGCGGGTGCCCAGAGGCTACTTAAAATAGCAGACGTGAGGGCATTGCGTTGATGGTTCCACCAGATGCTCTCCAGAGAACGGGGGCCATCGCCGCCGATGCTGCCGAAAGAGTGAAGGGAGTTCCCCAATCCATCCAGCAAAGTTTGCATTCCCGCCGGATCCAGGCCCTCGGATCCCTGGGAGGCGGCAAGCCACATCCACTGCAGCGCCATCAGGGTTTCGGCAATCACCACCATACCAAAAACGATCAAGGCCACCGAGATGAAGTCTTCTTGCATGTAGCGTTGTTTTTGCAGCTTGGCGGTGAGGATCCCGACTACGGCCAGCCCCAGCGCATGGGTAGGACAAGGGCTGGTCAGCGCATCTTGCAGAAAACCCAGGGTGACCCCGGCAACAGCCCCCTGCCAAGCTTTGCGCCGCACACTCCAGCACACCACCCAGATCAAGGGCCAATCTGGGGTTAAGCCTGCTAGCTCCAAGCCCGGCCCGCGCCACCAAGGGGCCACTGCTGCCAGCAATCCTGATAGGGCAGTCACCACCCAGTTGAGGTGAGACTTGAGCTTAAGAATCAGAGGGTTGAGCATAGCGGTAGATCAAGGCCCATTCCAAGAGACCCAGCGGCGCCGACAGTTCGACAGTGGCTTGAGGGGCAGGGCTGGCATCCAAGTTGACCGCTCGAACCGTTCCCACCACAACCCCGGCTGGGTAAAAGCTGCTCAGGCCCGAGGTCACCACCACATCCCCCACCTCTACTTTGGGGGCCTTGTCGAAAAAATCCAAAATGGCGCTCTGGGTGCCCGTACCCCTCAGGATGCCCATGTGTCGGCTGCGACTCAGCATTACCCCGACACGGCTGGTGGGATCGCTGATCAGGAGCACTCGGCTGGTGTTGGGCGTGACCGACTCGACTCGCCCGATCAACCCGCCCGGCGCCATGACTACATCTCCCACCCTGACTCCATGCCGGCTGCCGCGGCTGAGGGTGAGCTGTTGCCACCAGTGATCGGCGCTGCGACCCACCACGGCTGCTGGGATCCCCGCTTGGGGCATTTGCTCGGTAAATTGCAGCAGTCGCTTCAGCTCGCGGTTTTGGTACTGCAACTCGGCTACCAGGGCTTGCAGCTCACGGTTAGCGGCCTGGCTGAGCACCGCAGCGGGATCCACAGGCGGACGGGCTGGAGCAGTGATCCAACTGTACAATTCCACCAATAGGGATCCCTGGGTTTGGCGCAGGCCCAATGCTACCCCCATCGCCAAAGCAGACAGGAGTAACCCCAAGCCGTAGCGCCTCCACCATTGGCGTAGCCGATTCAAGCAATACCTCTCCAACCCACTCGACTCACACCTCAGGGATGGGAAGAAACTCCTCTAGCCCTTGAAGCTGCCGCTCAACACTCGACCTAGGGTTTTGAAATCCTCCAAAACTCGCCCTGTACCGAGCACCACACAACTGAGGGGATCCGGGGCAATGTGAACCAAGATCCCGGTTTCATGGCTGATCAGGGCATCTAGACCCTTGAGCAAGGCTCCTCCCCCGGCCAGCATGATGCCTCGGTCGATGATGTCGGCAGCCAATTCCGGTGGAGTGCGCTCCAGGGTGCGCTTAATGGCTTCCACAATCACCGAGAGGGGCTCGGCCATGCTCTCGCGAATTTCGGTGCTCTTCACCGTGACGGTACGGGGTAAACCCGAGAGCAGGTGTAACCCGCGCACTTCCATGGTCAGTTCCTCTTGAATTGGGTAGGCGGAGCCAATCCGAATCTTGATCTCTTCAGCGGTGCGCTCCCCGATGGTGAGGTTGTGAACCTTTTTCATGTACTGGGCGATGGCCTCGCTCAGCTCATCTCCCGCTACCCGCACGGACTCGCTCAGCACGATCCCCTGCAAACTGAGGACGGCTACCTCAGTGGTGCCGCCGCCAATGTCGATGATCATGTTCCCAGTGGGCTCTTGCACCGGCAGCCCGGCCCCGATTGCTGCTGCCACCGGCTCATCCACCAAATACACCTCCCGCGACCCAGCTTGGAGAGCGGCTTCCATCACCGCCCGTCGCTCCACCCCAGTCACACCGCTGGGGATCCCAATCACAATGCGGGGAGCAATCAGGTACCGGCCCTCGTGTACGCGGTGGATGAAGTGTTTTAGCATCATCTCCGCCGTGTCGAAATCGGCAATCACCCCATCTCGCAGAGGACGCACCGCTACAATGTTGCCGGGGGTACGGCCCAACATTTTTTTGGCATCTTCCCCCACAGCCAGGGGTTGCTTGGTGTTTTGGTCGATGGCGACCACAGAGGGCTCTTGCAGGACAATGCCTCGCCCGGCCACGTAGACCAGCGTGTTGGCAGTGCCCAAATCAATGCCCATATCACGGGAAAATCGGCTGAATAACCCCACGGTAAGTCGCTCCAGTCTTGATTTGGGAAGAAGCAGCAAGCTTTGGTACCTACTATAGTCTAGTTCTGCAAGAGAATCTCCCCCGAAGAGTGGGAATCTGCTCCAGAGAAACCGGCTATGGCTGTATCCCAGCCAGCTGTGGAAGATCGAATTCGCCGCTAAGGTGCAATCCTGTTGTGATTCGGGATCCCTCGTGCCTAAGGTTGCCATTGCTCCAGCCGGCTATCCGGCCATCGCCCCCTATTCTCCCGGCGTGAAGGTGGGCAAAATACCCTCTACATCTCGGGCACATTGGCCCTGGATCCGGAGGGCAAGACGGTGGATCCGACATCGCCACCCAGACTCGCGTGGTGTTGGAGCTGAGTGACATCCTCCCGACGCTCACCCTGCGGGTACAGCGCGGGGCTTCTCGGCAGTTTAGCTAAGATAGACCAACCCGGTCTTTTGGCGGTTGCGATGCAGCTCTCTGGTGCCTTGGTTAGCGTGGCTACCCTGGACTTGCCTCGTCTACAACGCTTCTATCGGGATCTCTTGGGGATCTCTCCCCAAGTCCAGCTCCCGACAGAGGGGGATCCGGTGTACGTAGAGTTTCGTCTGCCAGGGTTGCGGCTGGGCCTCTATCGCAGCCGTCATCTCGATGGTGGTGCCCAAGCCGCAGCGGTGAGCCTCTGCCTGCAGGTGCAAGATTTACAGGGATCCCTGACAACACTGGAGGGGTTGGCGGGAGCTTATCAGATCTCCATTTCCCCTCTGCGACAAGCCTTTCATGGACAGGAGGTGGATTTTCGGGATCCCGATGGCAACCGGATTGTGCTGCACCAGCCCTCTGCTGCTTTTGAGGAAGCGACGGCCTGGGATCCCCAGGGTTAGATTCGCCAGAGATAGATGGTGTAGGTGTTGATAACATCCGATACAGTGGTGGTGGCGGTGGGGAGCCAATCTCCCATGTCGAAGGAGTGGGTGACCAGACGAGCGCCGGGCCGAAGCTGGGAGCGCAGCTTGTCTCGGATCAGCAGGTGGGAGCGGGGCAGCAAATAGCAGCTCACCACCGTCGCCGGGGTTAAGTCCAGAGTGAGCAGATCCTGCTGGAGAAAAGTAACTCGATCCTGAACTTGGGCTTCTCGGGCCCGCTGTTGGGCTTCCAGGATGCGCTCCGGGTCGATATCCACTCCCATGCCCTGTGTGCCAAAGCGCTGCGCCGCCCGGATGAGAATGCGGCCATCCCCACAGCCCAAGTCGTAGAGAGTATCCTCGCTCCCCACCTGGGCCAAATCCAGCATGGCATCGACAACCAAGGGCAAGGTGCGCACATAGGGGGCCAAGCGGATTCCCTCTGGACTTTGCGGGTTGGGCTGGCGTTGGAAGAAGGGATCCCTGCCCACCGAGTTCTGACCCAGCTTAGGTTTGAAACCGCGGGGCACCAAGGGTTGATTCCGAGAAGAGCGGTTTTCTCTGTTCATCAAATATTCTCATCAATTTCCCATCAGTCTATCAACCTGTCGCAGTACAGAGCCCCTGCCGTTCTACTGGGTGGAAAGTCACCGCCAATTGCGTCGGCTCAAGTACAGTCTACTAAGGGGTTATGGGATACACCTGTATGGTCATTTTCAACAGGAATGAAACATCTCCGTTCCATTGCTCTCTAACTCCCCTCTCCCTCTGGAGGGGCTGGGGGAAGCGGCGCGGAGCGTCTGGGCAGCGGCGGGAGTATCTCAATCGAGTCTGGAATGACTATGAACCTGCTTGTTCTAAACCTCACTGGGGTCAAGCCTCGGAAACACGATTTTTATACCCTTTTATATCCCTTAATTTGTAACGGGCTGTATCTCAAAAAATATCTTGATTCAACAACTTAGCCAGGCGTTCCAGCCCCTTTTTGACTTGGCGGGAAACGGTAACGGCACTGATCCCTAGCCGCTCTGCCGTTTCTTTTTGCGTGAGGTCATAGAAGAAGACAAATTCCAAAATCTTGCGGGTACGTTCCTCCAGCTGAGCCAAGGCATGTTGTAGGCGAATACGATCTTCTTCAGCCAGTTGAAAACTGCGGTAGCGCTGATCCGGAACGACCTCCCCCAGAGCAACACTGTCTTCCTCAGTTTGAATCGGAGCATCCAGGCTGAGCAAAAGGCTGTTTTGTTGGGCCAGCTCCAGCTCTCGCCATTCCTGCTCCGTCAGTTGCAGGGCTTCCCTCACCTCGGCCTCAGAGGGAGAACGGCCCAACTCTTGCCGCAGACGGGCAATCACCTTCTTGGCTTGTCTTTGCAGGGTCGTCCAGCGGCGTGGGATCCGCATGGTGGGGCTTTTGTCCCGCAGGTAGTGTTGAATTTCTCCGCGAATGTAGGGCAGGGCAAAGGAGCTAAAAGCCAGGCCTCGGCTGATGTCAAAGCGTTCGATAGCTTGAATCAAACCCAAACAGCCAACTTGCACCAGGTCGTCGTACCCCTCATTGCATTGGTTGCGCCAGTGGTGGGCCTCTTTGCGCACCAAGCCCAAGTTCATTTCCACCAGCCGGTTGCGCAGGGCTGGATCGCGATTCTGGTGGTACAGCCGCAACAGTTCGGCAGTTCGGGCTTTAACATCCTCACTAGATGCCATAGATCCACATGCGGCTGGGAATCCGGTCTTGGCCAAAGGCAATGGAGGGGGGGCCGCCGGTCGCCTCAGGGAGACGGAGTTCTTGGGAGAGGTCAGGCGAGGGGCCGTTATCATAGACAACCACTTTACCGATTTGCCGAAAATAACTGTAGAACAAGCACTCAAGGAACTCGAAAACCATTCAAAGGTTGAGGATCCCACCCATAACCAACACCCATCCAGTCAAGAGACGCTTTTGCCCAGCCAGACCCTGCGCAAGCAGGTGCTACAGGGCTACAGGGATGGCGTTAGAAGCACAACCGGACACTGTTGAGATTTGCCAAGAGCTGGAACGTTCTTAGTTTGACCAGGTTTCTTGACCCAAGCAACAGCATCTCCACGGAAAATGGCGGGTTTCATCGGCAAAAGAGCGCAATTTTCCCGTAAGACCCAACGAAATTGCCGGATTTCTGTTGTTGGCGTGCTCTCGTGGTTATTGGTGATTGGGTCAGGTTGGCGGTGAAACAGCCTGTGCATTCCAGCCTCTCCTCTCCTTCTGGGAGGTGAGAACGTCAAGAGGCTGTTCGTGACAGCGGCGGGGGGTTCTTGGGGGGATCCGTGCCGGCAAGGGCTGCCAAAAAGGATGCAAAACTCGGCTCCTCGCGAATGAGGTCGAAATAGGGCTCAGAGGAGAGCAAGGGGCGGTAGCGTTCCGGCTGCAGGCGTAGGGCTTGCTCCAAAGCTTGTAGGGCCTGAGGCACTTGGCCTTCCCAGGCGTAGCAGCAGGCTTTGGCGTAGTGAGCCTCGGCATTGTCGGGATCCATCTGCAGGGCCCGATCAAAACTCTGGATGGCCAGCTCGTAGAGGTTCAAGTCCATCAGAACCAGGCCGCGCTGCACCCAGATCTGAGGGCGTTTGGGATCTTGCGCCAGGGCACGGTCGTAGCTGTTGAGGGCCTCCATCGGGTTGCCGAGGCGGTGGTGGGCAAGGGCGTGGCCGACCCAGAGAGAGGCCGATTCGGAGCCCAGTTGCAGGGCTCGTTCGTAGCTGGCCAGAGCATCGACGTAGCGCTCTAGGTGAAACAGAGCCAGGCCCCGACTCTGCCAAACTTGGGCATTGACGGGGTTGATGGCGAGGGCTTTCTCGTAGCTGATTAGGGATCCCTGCCACCGCCCCAGAGAGGCTAAGGTTAGCCCGTGCAGGTACCACGTTTCCGGGCTGTCGGGGCTGAGGGCAAGGGCCCGTTCGTAGGCACGTAGGGCTTCTTCGTAGCGGCCCAATTGCCGCAGCGTGTTGGCCTGGTTAAAGCGGGCCTCAAAAAAATCCGGCTTCAGTTGCAGAGCCCGCTCATAGCTGGCCAGAGCTTCTTGATGGCGACCGAGATCGTCCAGCAGAGAACCACGGTTGTTCCAGGCTTCGGGGAAGTCCGGCTTCAGCTCCAGGGCGCGGTCGTAGCTGGCCAGGGCAGCTTGGGCTTGCCCCAGGTGGTCGAGGGTGGTGGCGCGGTTGTACCAGGCAATGGGATCCTGCGGCTGATCTCCCACCGCCTGCTCGAAGGGCTGTAGTTGAGCCGCCTGTTCCGCCGAAAGAGCCGATGGGTCAACCGCCGGGGCCGGCGAAACGGCTGTAGATTCTGGGGAGGCAGCACGCTTCTGCCGCCGCAGCCACCAGGCCCAACCCCCGGCCAAAAGCAACAGGCTCGCCCCCAGCACCAGCACGCCCACGTCGGTCGGGGCAATCACAAACGGCATGACCCACTTCCTCTTTTCTGCGCGCCTCTACATCATCACCAAAAACGGCAGGGGATCGCTGGGCCCTGCCGGCGAGATCAGCTCAATGCGCTTTTCGCCAGGGTAGGTGCTGGGATCGATCTCGAAGGTAACCGTCAGGTGCTCGGCACTGGCCTGCACCGGTTCCTTAGAGCGTCCCAAGGGATCCCCAAAGCTGACTCGGATCCCTTTACCCGCCGGGCTGACTCGGATTTCCGTCACCTGATCCAGATGGGATCCCTCTAGGGTACAGACGATTACATCCCCGACAAAGGCCTCCAGAGGCCAGCCCCGCCGCACCACCGGTTTGGACATGGTTGTCGCTCCCACAGGCTTCTGCATCTCAGTTTAATTTTTCATTTTCCCCTCCCTGCTCCAGCCCAAAACGGCTTTGGTGGCAGAGAGGCTCTCCCCCCTTGGGCCGGATCTCCTGCCACCCCTGTAGAGAAGAGGGAGTTGGGGAAAGGGCAACGGCAGGCGCTCGCAGCAACACCTGGCGGTCTGGGCCCACGCTCACCAAGCGGGGCATCTCTCCAAGGCTATCGGCCACCGCAAACAGCACCCGCTCTCGCGCCTGGGGATCCCAGCCCAGCAGCTGCGCATACCCCAGCGCCGGCGGCGGATCCCAGATTTGCACCGGTGGGATCCCTGTCGAGCCAGTGGGCAAAGGCCAGACCACCGCCCGATCCCAGCTCAAATCGGTCTGGAACCAGCCTTCGTACTCCCGCGCCAGCAAAGTGTTCCCCTGCCAGCCTAGAGGCAGGATCATGGCAAAATCCAATGCCTCAACGGGGTCGTACACCGACCCTGAGGCTTGATAGATAACCTGCAAGGCCCGAGTACGGGTGTTCTCGGCAAACAACACACTAGTCAACCGACCAGCCTGAGGCGTGGCCACCAAATCTAGCCGTGTGTACACCTGCCACTGGGGATCCGGCGCCGGCAAGGGATCGCTGCGCAACAGGCCAACCAATGTGCATTGCCGCTGCCGGGCTTGCTCCTGCAAGTCGTACACCCATTCCCAAGGGATGGGCAAAGTAGGGGGAGAGGAGACTCCAGGGGCAGCCGGCGCCATGTCCCTCGCCCAGGCAGCGCTCCCCTCCGCCCAGCCGATCCAAACAGCCACAAGGGCTCTCCCCAGTTGCCACAGCCAGTTTTGCCTGAGCCAGCCCCCCATCTGCCTCACCTTCCGTCGTGACATACTCCCGCACTCATGCTGATGCAAAGCGCTCCGCGCCGCTAGCGCGAAAAGGACATTTCCTGCGCTTGAGGACTACGTCCCGCTGACGCGAAAAGAACGGGATGCCCCACCGCCCTGTGCTTGATGTTGATGGCCGCATGGTGGTCGCGCCCTAGTTCTAGCCCACAATGGGAACAAGAATGCCACCTGTCTTGAATCGCTTTCGGTACTCTTTGACCACACCGAGAGCAGTTTTGACTGCTGCCGTTGGGGTTCACTGCAATCGCCCTCAGCCCAGCTCTTTCAGCCTTGACTGCCAGAATTCGCAGAAATTGTCCCCACCCAGCATCATAGGTAGATTTTGCTAGTCGGGTTCTAGCAACACCTTTGATATTCAGGGCTTCGTACCCAATATGTTTGCCCTTGCTTACCAGCCAGTTCGCTGTTTTGTCATGAAAATCTTTGCGCTGAGATAGTGGTTAGTGGATAGTGGTTAGTGGATAGCCACTATTCACTATCTACTGGTCACTATCCACTAGTCACTAGCCATAGGCGGTTTGACCCCTTCTTCTCGCGAGACAAGGCTCGCTGCAGTCTCTTTAACCACTTTTGGGCTCTGCGGTAATACTGGGGAACTGGAACAGACTCCCCCGCATCGGTCACCAAAAAGGAGTCTAGTCCCACGTCGATCCCCATCGTGTTCTCCAGTGTTGCAGGCTCAGGAGTAAACTCAGGGACGGACGAATCTTGCAGGCTCAAGGTCACATACCACCCGTCTGCCTTGCGGGTGATGGTAGCAGTCTTGATGACAAAACCGTCAGGCAAAGGACGGTGCTGAATTATGCGAACAGCACCGATTTTGGGCAGATGGATAAACTGCCCGCAAATGCAGTCTTGTTTCATCTGGGGGAAACTGAAGGAGCGATACCGCCCAACTCCCTTGAATCTGGGTTTCCCTGCCCGCTTGCCGTTACCGTCCCCCTTCAGCCAGCGGTCGAATGCTTTGTGCACTCGCTCTATGCAGTTCTGGAGGACTTGCAAATGGACTGCTCTGTACTCCGGAAACAGGGCTTTCGTCTTCACCAAGTCCCGTTTCTGGGAGTAGAAATCGGGCTTGTCTTTCAGCTTGGGCAAGTGACAGATTAAGGGACAAGCATTGATGTCACAGCGATTGTGTTCCCACCACGCAAAGCGCTCTGCCAAGCGATAGTTATACTGCTTCCGTAACAAGTCTAGCCATTGGTCCATCAGAGCAACTTGGCTAGAAGTAGGGCGTAAGCGATACTGGTAAGCAGTTCTCATGATGAGGGTATAAAATCCTGCTACGCCGGTCATAGCACCAGTAAGGACGAAGCATTGTGTCCTCGCCTTTCATCCCGACCCTCACCCTGGATAGTGGTGAGTGGATAGTGACCAGCCACTAGTCACTAACGGAGGGCGGGGCTTCCCGGCGGTCTAGCTAAAACCAAACCGAAAATGGAAGAAGTTTACTTACCAGAGGAGACCCTTTGCGCTTGGCTGTGGGAAGACCTGGGGCACGGCGACCTCACCACAGAGCTGACCCTACCCCCAGGACTGGAGGGTGAGGCGGTAATCCTGGCCAAGGAGACAGGGATCCTGGCCGGCCTGGAGATTGCCAAGCGGGTTTTTCGGCTGGCGGATCCCCAGGTGGAGTTCATCCCTGGAGTGGAGGAAGGGGCCAGGGTGGCTGTCCGTCAAGAGGTGGCCCACCTCAAGGGATCCCTGAAGGGCATTCTGGCGGGGGAGAGGCTGGCGCTCAATCTTCTCCAAAGGCTGTCCGGCATTGCCACCCTCACCCGCACCTATGTAGAGGCTCTCCGGGGAACCTCAACCCAGCTTCTGGACACCCGCAAGACCACTCCCGGCCTGCGCGCCCTGGAGAAGTATGCTGTACGGGTAGGGGGCGGCAAAAACCACCGCTTTGGGCTGTTCGACGGCATTTTGATCAAGGAAAACCACATCATTGCCACGCAACGCTGTTGCGACCGCGGCGCGGGAGGCGTTTTGGCAGCCGTCAAGCGGGCCAAGGAAGGTGCTCCCCACCACCTCAAGGTGGAGGTGGAGGTGCGGGATCTCCAGGAACTGGAAGAGGCTTTGGCAGCAGGAGCCGATCTCATCCTTCTGGACAACTTCACCCTGGAAGAAACCCAGGCCGCCGTCCAACGGGTGGGAGGGAGAGTTCCCCTGGAGGCCAGCGGCAACATGACCCCAGAACGGGCCAGGCAAGTGGCCGAGGCAGGCGTGAATTACGTCAGCGTCGGGGCGCTCACCCACTCGGCCAAGGCTTTGGATCTCTCTTTGCTGGTGGTGTGACCCTGAGCCAAGTCCTCGCTGGACACTGCTTTATTGCTACGCAACGCTGTTGCGACTGATGCTACTTTGAGAAGACAACCTAAGCCCAGCTCCAGCTCAACCGGGCGCCGCGAAAGGCTTCGCCGGGCATCTGGGTTGGGGGTTGCTTCTCTTGCCGGCTCAGATACCCCCCAAAGCAGAGTCGACCAACTCCAGGAGATGGGCTTTCCGTTATTGCTGCGCGCTGCTCCTGCAAACGCATTAGCGGGACAAAGTCCTCAGATCGTGTCCAGCCTCCAGAGGAACAAAACCGTTATTGCTACGCAACGCTGTCGCGACAAGAAGTCGAAAATGAAGGGAGAAACCCCATTGCTACACAACACTGCCACAATCGTCCAGGAGATTGCCCGGCTCAAACAGGAAAGGCAGGCAGTTATCCTCGCGCATTCGTATCAGCTCCCCGAAGTTCAAGAGGTGGCGGACTTTGTGGGAGACTCCTTAGGACTGGCTCGGGAGGCTCAAAAGACGAGCGCCCAGGTGATTGTCTTTGCGGGCGTGCATTTTATGGCGGAGACGGCTGCCATCCTTAACCCGGAAAAGACAGTGCTGCTGCCGGATCTGGAGGCGGGCTGTTCCTTGGCCGATAGCATTCGCCCGCAAGATGTGCTGCGGTGGAAGGCAGCCTGCCCTGAGGGCCTGGTGGTGGCCTACGTCAACACCGCTGCCGAGATCAAGGCTCTGGCAGATGTCTGCGTAACCAGCGCCAACGCAGTTCAAGTGGTGGCCAGCCTGCCCCCGGATCGCCCCATCTTCTTCGTGCCGGATATGTTTCTGGGAGCCCACGTTGCTCAAGTAACCGGAAGGGAGCTGGATCTCTTTCCGGGAGAGTGCCACGTGCATGTTGGCATCCGGGAAGAGCACCTCAAGGCGATGGTGGAAGAGCACCCTGGAGCAGAGTTCCTCATTCACCCGGAGTGCAGTTGCGGCTCTAGCTGTCTCTTCCTCAAACCGGATGCCAAGCTGCTCTCCACCGAGGGCATGGTGCGCTACGCCAAAGCTTCAGAAAGCCGCGAGTTTGTGGTGGCCACCGAGGTGGGCATTCTTCACCGGCTCAAGAAAGAAGCTCCAGACAAAACGTTCATCCCTGTCAAGGCAGAAGCCGTCTGCGAGTACATGAAGAAGATTACCTTGGAAAAGATTTACCGCTCCCTGCAGGAGATGCGCTACGTGATCCAGGTGCCCCAGGAGGTGGCTGAGAAGGCTCGCCGTTCCATCCTGGCCATGCTGGCAGTGCCCGCCGGAGCCTAGAGGTGGAGGGGAAGAACGGGGCGCCGCCCTTGTTAGAAACAGACCTGTTGATCCTGGGAGCAGGGGTGGCGGGGGTGTACGCAGCCCTGTGGGCCGAAGCCCAGGGGGCGACAACTCTGGTGGTAAGCAAGGATCCCCTTCCCTCTGGCTCTACCCCTTGGGCGCAGGGTGGGGTGGCTTTTCCTGTGGATGAGGCGGACGTAGAAGCCCATATCCAAGACACCTTGCAAGCGGGCCGCGGCCTGGTGGAAGAAAAGGTGGCTCGCTCCATTGTGGAGGAAGCACCCTTGCACCTGGAGAGACTTTTGCGCTGGGGCCTTCCTTTCCATCCCCAACCTGTCCGGGAAGGGGGCCACTCCCAAGCGCGGGTACGCCATCTGGGGGGGGATCGGAGCGGACTGTGGCTTCTGAGAGGTTTGCTGGCTCGCCTCAACAGGCTGCCTTTGCAGGGCTACACAACCCTAAGCCTTTTGCTGGCGGGGGACAGGGTAGGGGGGGCCTTGCTGCTTGGCCCTGAAGGGCCGGTGGAGGTGAGGGCCGGGGCAGTTCTCCTGGCTACGGGAGGATTTGGCAGCCTTTTCCCCGTCTCGACAGCTCCCCCGGGGGCCACCGGCGACGGAATGGTGCTGGCCTGGCGGGCAGGGGCCACTCTCAGGGATCTGGAGTTTGTGCAATTTCACCCCACGGCCTTGCCCAATGGAGCGCTGGTGAGCGAGGCAGTAAGAGGAGAAGGGGCTGTTCTCCTCAACGCCTTGGGGGAGCGTTTTATGCCTCGCTATGCGGAGCTGGGAGAGCTGGCGCCGCGGGATGTGGTAGCTCGGGCCGTTTTCTGGGAGCGGCAGCAGACAGGGGGAACCTACCTGGATCTGCGGGTCGTCGAACATCTGGAGGAGCGCTTTCCCACCGTTGTTGCCTCTGCCCGCGCCTTGGGGCTGGATCCCACGAAGGATCTGCTCCCAGTTGTTCCCGCGGCTCACTACGTGATGGGTGGGATCCGAACGGACACTTTCGGCTTCACCGGCCTGCCGGGCCTTTATGCTGCTGGGGAGGTGGCTTCCACGGGTCTGCACGGAGCCAATCGCTTGGCTTCCAACAGCCTTTTGGAAGGGCTGGTCATGGGCAAGCGGGCCGCCTTGGCTGCCTTGCAAGATTTGGGAGAGGTGAGCTTTCCCCGACAGCTGCAGAGGCTACCCGTTCTGGCGACGTCTCCCGACATCCTGCCGGCTCTCAGGCATCGAGTTGGGGAAGCTTTGGGCGTTGTGCGGGAGGGAACACGGCTGCGGGCTTTTCTGACCTTTGTCAAGGCACTTCCCCTGCAGGAAAAGCCTTGGGCCACCCGGGAAGAGGCCGAGGCAGGCAGTCTGCTTTTGCTGGCCCGTCTGATAGCTCAGGGGGCGCTGCTGCGGGAGGAAAGCCGCGGGGCCCATTTCCGCGAGGATTTTCCTCAGGAAGGGGAGCCTTTCCATACGGAGGTGCGCGGTTCAACTTTTTTCCGGAGACCTCTTGATGCTACGCATTGCTAACGGCAACAGGCATTCCACTCATGGTGAAAGACGCCCGGCCTGTCGATGCGCTCGAAGGTGTGGGCCCCGAAGAAGTCCCGCTGGGCTTGGGTGAGGTTCTGGGGCAGGTTGGCGGTACGGTAGCTGTCGTAGTAGGCCAAAGAAGCGCTGATGGCCGGGATCGGGATCCCCAGGGCAGCCGCCGTGGACACCACCCGCCGCCAGGATCCCTGCCGCTCCCGGATGGCCTGCTCGAATTCCTCATCCAAGAGCAGGTTCACCAGCTCTGGATCCCGTTTGTAGGCCGACTGGATCTCGCCCAGGAAGCGGGCGCGGATGATACAGCCCCCCTTCCAAATCCGCGGAATCTCACTGAAGGTGTAGACGTAGCCGTGGGCAACAGTGGCTCTTTTGAGCAGGGCCATCCCCTGCGCATAGGAGCAGATTTTGGAGCAGTAGAGGGCGGCGCGCAGATCTTGGATAAAGCGATCGGGATCCCCTGCAAAAGTTGCGTCGGGCCCCTTCAACTGGGCAGAGGCAGCCACCCGTTCCTCTTTCATCGACGAGAGGATGCGAGCTTGCACCGCCGCTTCAATGGTGGGCACTGGTACCCCCAGATCTAGAGCGTCCTTGACTGTCCACAAACCGGTGCCTTTTTGCCCAGCCTTATCCAGAATGAGATCCACCAAAGGCTTGCCGGTTTCCGGATCCAGGGTTTGGAAAATCTTGGCGGTAATTTCAATCAGGAAAGATTCCAGCTCCGTTTCATTCCAAGCCTGAAAAATCTCCTGCATCTGCGAGGCCGACAGCTTCAAGGCCCTGCGCATTACGTCATAGACCTCGGCGATCAGTTGCATATCGCCGTATTCGATGCCATTGTGCACCATCTTCACGTAGTGCCCGCCCCCTTTGGGCCCCAGGTAGGTGACACAGGGGCCGTCTGGCACTTGAGCGGCAATTTTGGCCAAGATGGGCTCCAGTTGTTGGTAGGCCTCTGGGCTGCAGCCGGGCATGAGGCTGGGGCCGTTCAGGGCGCCCTCTTCCCCGCCGCTCACTCCCATGCCGACAAAGTGGATCCCGGTGGGGGCGAGGGCTTCGGCACGGCGATCGGTGTCGGTGTAGAGGGAGTTGCCGCCGTCGATGATGATATCCCCCGGATCCAGCAGGGGTTTAAGCTCGTCAATCACCGCGTCTACCGGCGCACCCGCCTTGACCATGATCAAGAATTTGCGGGGCCGCTCCATCAGTTGCACCAATTCCGGCAGGCTGTAGGCGGGGGTGATCCGTTTGCCTTGGGCTCGCTCCCGCATGAACTGGTCGGTTTTGGAGCTGGTGCGGTTGTAGACGGCAACCGGGAAGCCATTGCGCTCGACGTTGAGGGCCAGGTTTTCCCCCATCACCGCTAGGCCAATCACCGCAAAGCTGGGCTTGCTCATGGTTGGGGCACTATCGACACCTCACCCAATCTAGAGGCCAATCTGACCGACGGGGCTCAGGGATCCTGTTTTCTTCACCTTTGCCGGCCCTGATTCAAGGGCAGCCCAAACTCTCACGGGTGGTTACGCCGGTTATCGGGTGGGATCCCTCAGCTTGCTCACACAACTGCCGCTTTGCCGCCCGATCCACATAGGCTTCGCTGAAATCGGCGCCGGCAATCTGCGCTCCTTGCCAAACCGCCCGTGCGGCAATGGCTCCCGTGAGCTTGGCCCCTCTGAGAGCCTATCCGAATACCTCGTCGTCACGTCACGACGGATGAAATCCATCACCGGATGCAAGCCGATGGAGTCGAGGCACGGCACCGTCGTGCCCCGACGGGTGCACCCCGACGAGTGGTGAATGGGATGGGCGCATGATCAACAACCCCCATTGTCCATCGATGCATCCCGTGCTCGTCGTATCATCGGGGAGGGCAGTGCGCGAACCGCCCCTCCGCTATCGGCAGATATGGGTGCGTTGCGTCGTCAAGCCACCCATGCATAGTCTTGATCAGTGATCACCGTTGGGGGCAATGGGCACCACGGTGGTTATTCGGTCGTCGTTACCCCCAGCATCGCTTCGTTCCAATCACCGCACGGGGAAGAGACGAGATTCGCTGACCTTCATCTTCCACACCAGGATGTTTCGGATAGGCTCTTAGAGATTCTCTGCCCGATACCCAAAAACCTCATCCAGCCAATCAAAGACTACTTGCTGCATCAGGCCCAGATTATTGATCTGGCAGTGAGCATCTGCACCGTCGGCGGCAACGAAGACGCGAAAGGCTTTAGGGCATCGGAGAGCGTTGTAAAACTCGCGAGCCTGCATCATTTGTGCTTCTGACTCTCCTTCGCCAACCATACACAATACCGGACATGTAATCTCTTCTATCCTTTCAACTCGTGCTTGTCGCGCCATTTCTAACGCTTCAGAAATTGTGCTTACTCCGGCTTGCCAGCAGAACTTCTCTAATGCAATACCGGGCAGGGGGTTTCTAAGACCTGCCAGCCTGGTAAGGGTGTTCCTGAAAAAACCGGGAGTTTTGAGGAGTACCGACGGAATTTCGGCCATGACAAGTTGGTAAATATCTATGATGGGAGCACTGGCTATGCAGGCTTTGATACGTTTCTCAAATGGAAGAGCGCGGGATACCATGTAGCCACCACCACTGATGCCAAATAAAGCCAACCGTTCGGCGTCGACCTCTGATCGCGTGAGGATATGATCGACGACAGCCTTGATAGGGAGTTCAGAATCGACCCGGAAGAATAAACCATCGAAGGGTGTACTTCCCTGACCGGGCAAATCTATCAGAAGAACGTGATACCTCCGGCGGACTCCTGCCGGGCCTATCCAGAAATAGAGTTCTTCGGCGCATGTTTCACCACCGCCTATCAGGATCAACGTTGGTGCTTTCCGATTCTCATTATGCCCGCACAGAAAGTAACCCGGCAGAACTTTGCCCGCGAACGGGATCTGGATCGGTTCGATAGGCGGCTTGCATTGAGCGGCTGCTTGCCGAAAACACCATTGTGCTTTTTGCCATCCCTCTCGCAGTCGTTGATCTTGCGGGCGAACGAAGATGGCTGCCATCTGATGATAGGTAAAGGCGCGCAGGTAGGCTTCACGTGCACTAACCCGATGCCCGTTTGCCAGTGCCTGTGTCGCCTGCGATTCGACGCGACGGGCCATTTCTGACCAGGCCTTGTACCAGCTTTCGGGATCACCATCTTTAATTTGGGAAGCAGTGTAGAAGCACTCGCCAAGTGCCGAACCACCTTCGTTTTGGTGAGCAAGAATCCAGGCAAAATAGAAATCCATATCGTCATTCCGAAACCGGATTCGCTGTTTGCTTCGCTGCCATAGTTTCTCTTTATTCATAACTGTTTATCCTTGAATTGGAAGAATCTTTCGCGGACTAACGGATTGTGCTGCCCTTGAATGGCGAAGGTGGTGGAGTGAGGCTAGGTGTAAGCCTGTATTAGCCGATTTTCCCCTTGCCCACTGAGAACTGGGATCATTGCGTTGCAGCAGAGACAGCCGTTATCCGCCGTAGGTTACATTCCGCTCGGTGGTGCGAAATTGCAGGATCGTCAGCCCCACCACAATGAGAAACAGGACGATGGATTGCGCGGCAGCCCTACCCAAATTGCCTGAAGACACTCCGATTTTGTAGATCTCGTAGATCAACACCGAGGTGGATCCGGAAGGGCCCCCAGCAGTCAGCAAGTCAATGGTGCCAAAGATATCGAAAAACGCATAGGTCATGTTGGTAATCACCAAAAAGAAGGTGATGGGAGAAAGCAGCGGTAGGGTGATGGCAAAAAAGCGACGCACTGCCCCGGCCCCGTCGATGGCAGCCGCTTCCAGCAAATCCTTGGGCAGGTTTTGCAGGCCGGCAAGGTAAAACAAAATGTTGTAGCCCATCTGCTTCCAAACGCTAGCAAAGATCACCACCCAAGGGGCCAAGTTGGGATCGCTGAGCCAGTTTAAACGGGGGATCCCCACCAGGCCCAGCAAATGGTTGGCCACCCCTCCCAAGGGGTTGAACATGATAAAGAAGATGATCCCGGCCACCGCCGGAGAGATGGCGTAGGGCCAGATCAGCAACACCCGATAAATCGCCGCCCCCCGAATCGGCTGATAGGCCAGCGTGGCAATCAACAGGGATCCGCTCAACCCCAGCACCACGATGGCCGCCGAAATGGCAAAGGTAATCCCCAGGCTGCGCAGATAGGTGGAATCCGTCAGCAAAGCGGTAAAGTTATCCACACAGACGAAGCGGCTGCGCGGCGCCCCCACAAACGTGAGCAGGGTGGAAAGGCGGAAGGTATCCAGCCCTGGGTAGTAGAGAAACACCACCAAGATCGTGAAGGTGGGCAACAAGAGCAGCCACGCCAGCCACCACTGCTTAAAGATGCCCCTCTCCTGAACAGCTGGGCCGGGGATCCCCAGGCGGCGCTCCTGCTCCTTCTGCGTCCACGCCAACAGCGGCCAGAGGGGAATGGCCATGCCCGCCAGCACCAGCCCCACGCCAAAGGCCATGTCGATGGCCTTGCGCTCCGGCTCAAAAGTGCAAAAATCCAGGGGCGCCATAAAAATCAGGGATCCCAGCCCTCCTGCTAGGCCCCCCAGCACTGCCCCCACCGGCACAGGCCACTCGATGCGTCGAAAACGGAGCCCTATCCAGAGGGATCCCAGCAACCCTGCCAACAGCGGCACCAACACTTGGACGAATCCCAACATGCCTCTCACCTCGGCTGTGCTCTTCACAAGAGCCTTATCAAAGCCCGGAAAGGGGCAGGCCGCCGCCCACCCCCATCCCTCAATAACACCCCTGGCCCATCGACACTGGGGCTACTGGTAAAGGGAGTTGTACTCGGCCAGAAGGCGGTTGGCCTCCTGGTTGGCCTTGGCCATGGCCTGGGCTGGATCCCCGCCTTTAAGCATCAGATCTTCCATGGTTTGGGTTACCACGTTGCGAATTTCGGGGAAAGCCCCCAGCAGCGCCCCCCGAGTGGCAGGGGTCACCTTGGAATTGTTGATTTGGTCGCTGGCGGTGAAGAAGTTGGGGTTTTCCTTGAACCAGCCCTTCGACTCCAGCAAGGCTACCGAGCTTTTCCGAATGGGCAAGTAGCCGGTCACTTGGTGCCACTCGGCAGCATTTTCGGTGTTATTGAGCCACAGCATGAAGGTCAGCGCCCCCTCTTCCACCTCCTTGGGCAGATCCTTCACCAGCCAGAGGCTGGCTCCCCCGATCAAGTTCCCCGTCCAACCCTTGTCGGCGTTGTAGGGCATGCGGGTGGTGACCAGCTCGATGTTGTTTTGCTTGGCAGCGTTGGTGATGTTGGCGGCATCGGCGCTGCTGGTGATGGCCATGGCGACGGTACCGGTCTGGATGGCCTGCTCGGTGGCTGCCCAATCCCGCTGCTTGCCGCTGTAGATGTAGTAGCCTTTGTCATACATCCCTTTCCACCAGGTGGCGATGGCAATTGACGGCTCCGAGTCCAAAAAGACCTGGGTGGCACGGGCGGCACGGCCATTGTCGTTGTTGGCCAAGAGGGCATTCTGCTGGGCCATCCACTGCTCGTAGAACCAGCCGTGATTGGGCCAGGTCACACAGCCCTGGGGAGCGTCGGGGAGGGCCATGATCTTTTGACAAGCAGCCTCCAGCTCTTGCCAGGTGGCCGGCGGCTTTTCGATCCCAGCCTTCTTCAAGATGGCCGTGTTGGAGTAGAGAATGGGGCTGGAGCTGTTCCAGGGCATGGAGGTAAATTTGCCATCCAGGGTGTAGTAGCTCACCACCGGCTCGATAAAATCGTCGAAATTCACTGGGATCCCGTTCACTTCGGTGCGATTGCCCAGAGCCTCGGCAATGGACTTGAAGTAACCAAAATCCCGTGCCCGCTGGGTGCCCACCTCAAACCATTGCACCACCGAAGGAGCAGCATTTTGTTGAATGGCCAGGTCGGTGGCTTGCTGAATTTCTTCATAGTTGCCGTAGCCTTCGACCGTAACTTTGTATTGAGGAAATTGTTTGTTGAACTCTGCCGCTTTTTCGCGGGCCCAATCCAGGCGGTTGTCGGTAAAGGCAATCCAAACTTTGACTTCGGCAGGAGACTGAGCAAAGCTGTCGGCAGCCAGAAGAGCAGCAGCAGACGCAGCCACCAGGCCAGCCGCAACAGCCAGGAAAGTACGACGGGTGTTCATAGAAAAATGCAGTCGCATTCGCTAAAGGCACCTCTGAGATTACAGCACCGACATTAAGAGCAGGTTATGTCTGGCGGGATCCCTCTAGGAAGTGAACCTTCAGGCCAAAGTCAGAGTCAGACAGGGTAAAGGCTGAGCCTGGGTTATGATCGACAACCTCTCTAGGGGTCTGGAAAAATGAGAATGAAGATGAAAAATGCAAGCTTTTGCCTGTTGTTGGCTATTGCCCTCCTGATGGCGCTTGCTCCCTTTGCGCAGGCTCGCCCCCGTCAACGCACTCGCACAGCCACCACGCCAACGGCTGGATCCCTGACCCCGAGCGGTGAGCGCACCTTCACTCACTCCGGCACCTACACTGGCACCGGGCCAAGTGGCAGATCGGGTAGTGGCACCTATTCCGGCCAGGGATCCCGGCAATTCATTCCCGGTCAGGGGGTGGAAGGAGACTATTCCGGCCAAGTCACTACCCAACAAGGTCAGACCTGGAACCTGAACCATCAGCACACCACTACTCACACACATGAGGGTTGGCAACGGCAGGGCAGCACCACCCTGCAAAACGCCGAGGGCAAGACGGTGGGCAGCAGCTCGAGCCTTATCGAGGGCCAAGCGGGGCAAGGCTGGCAGCACAGCGGCCAATTCAACAATGCTCGCGGCCAAACCTACACCACCGAGTCGAGCAGCACACCGACCGGGCCAGGACACTGGCAGCGGGAAACTCGCGTCTTCAATGCCCAAGGGGATCTGCTCGGTGGCTCTGATACCGATGTGCAGTACCGATTTGTACCAGGGCAAGGCTGGGTGAAAACAGTAGAAGGCAATACCCTGAAAGGTCAACCGATCCGCCGCACCACCACAGTCGGCCCCAATCCGTGAAGGATTTGCAGGGATCCCCTCCTCAGCTTGGCTTGGCATGCCGCCGCAGCGCCTGGATCCCCGCGGCCAGGGCAAAGAGCGCGATCAGCAGCAAGGTACTTAGGGCCGCCGCTTGCTGGGTATAGCCCCCTTGTTGCAAGCCAAAGATGAGCCACCCAAAGGTCTCCGAGCGGGAGGTCACCAAGAGGGCGGAGAGGGTCAGCTCGGCAAAAGATTGCAGAAATACCAGCAACACTGCCGCCGTCAGGGCTGGCGCCAGCAGCGGCACCAAGATGTGGCGAAAGGTTTGCAGCAGGGAGGCCCCGTCAATACTGGCTGCCTCCTCAAGGCTGGTATCCAAGCTGCGCCACGCCGCTTGCAGGGGCTGCAGTGCCAGGGCCGAGAACCGCCCCAGGTAGGCCATCAGGATCAGCCATAGGGTGCCGTAGAGGCTCAGCCCCGGCAGGGGAGGAGGCAACCACACCAAGATGAGAGACAAAGCAAAAATCAGGCCCGGCAGGGCATAGGGCAAGTCCACGATGAAGCTGAGCAGGGCCAACAGCGGCACCTTCAAGCGGGTCAGGGCATAGCCCAAGATCGTCCCTATCCCGCTGCAGAGCAGTGCCGCTCCTCCCGCCAAGCCCAAACTGTGCAGCGTGGCGCGGCGGGCCCGCTCCAGATCAAAAAGAACCATGCGGAAATGCTCCAGGGTTAGGTTAGACCAGGTCAGGGGCAGGCCATAGGCCCGCAGCAGGGCAGTCGCAGCCATGGCCAGCAAGGGCCCAAGAACGACCAGCAGAGCTGCGGCGAAAAGGATCCCGCTGAGCAGCCAACCCAGCCAGCCCAGGCGATAGGGATCCGGAGGCGCCTCGCCGGGATCCAACCCCTCCTGACTCCGCTGGGGCCAGCTCAAGAAGAAGAGGGCCGGCAGGCCAAAGAGCAACGCCAGCGCCGCACTGCGCCCAAACCCATCGCCGCTGAAGTTGATCACCTCCTGGTACAGCAGAGTGGGCAAGGTCAGGTAGCGCCCCGGGATCCCCAGCAAGGCTGGGATCCCGAAATTGCCCCAGGCCCCCAGGAACGCCAGTGCTGCTGCTGCCGCCACAGAGGGCCGTAACAGAGGCAGCGTGACGTAGAGCCAAACCTGCAGCAGGTTTGCCCCATCCAGTTGGGCCGCCTCCTGAGCCTGCTTGGAGAGCCGGCTCAGGCCCGCCACCAGCGTCAGATAGGCAATCGGCAGCACAAAAAGAGCCAGCAACAGGATGATCCCCGCCGGTGTGTAGAGGCTCCACAGGGATCCCTGCTTTCCCAAAATCCAGCGCAGCCCCTGCTGCAGATAGCCCACCGGCCCAGCCCACTGGATCCAGGCCAAGGCCAAAACCTGGGGCGGAATCACCAGAGGAGACAAAAAGAGCAGCCGTAGGATCCCGCGGCCCGGCAGATCCGTCTGGGTGGTGAGCACCGCCAGCAGCAGAGCGGCCCCAAGAGCCAGCGCCGCTGAGGCCGCGGACACCCAAAGGCTATGGCGTAGCGCCAGATGGACGCGAGGCGTTTCCAGCAACCAGCGGATGTTCTCACCTTCGCCGCCCAAGGCCCGCTGCAGCAGCCTCCAGAGGGGATAGACGTGGGTCAGAGTCACAAGGGCGGCTACAGCCACCAGCCAGGGGATAATGGGGTGCCTCAACCCTTTGCTCAAGTCCTTCCACCGCAAGACTTGGCCAGCGTCTGGCCAGCTTGATGTCAACCTATTCCCCAAACAACTTGGCAAAGCGAGCCTTGTCGGCCTCGCGGCTCTCGGCCAACTCCGTCGCCGGCACGCTTAAGATCTTCAGCTCGCTCAAGGCGGGGAACCCTTTCGGAGGTGTGACATCCTGCCGCAGTGGCATATAGCCCATCCCTGCAGCAACCTCCTGCCCCTTCTGAGACAGCAAGAAGTCCACAAAAGCCTGGGCAGCTTCCAGGTTGGGCGTTCCTTTTACAATTCCCACCGGCTCTGTAATCAATGGCACACCCTCCTTGGGATAGACCACCTCCACTGGGGATCCCTCGTTGCGGCTGCGAATGGCGAGAAAGTCCACCACCATGCCGTAGCTTTGTTCGCCACTGGCGACGTTGCGAGCCACAGCGCCATTGCCTTGCACCAGCACTGCCTTGTTCTTTTTCAGGGCTTCGTACCACTCCCAGCCCAAGCCGGGGGTGCGGGTGATAACCCCCAAGTTGTAGGCGGCGGCGCCCGAATAGGTAGGGCTGGGCATCACCAGTTGGCCTTCAGGAACCTGGGCCAGGGCTGCCCAGCTATCGATGGGCTGGGCTTTGGCCGTGTTGTAAACGATCACCGTGGCCAAGATCTTGGTGCCGAAGTAGTGGCAGTCTGGGTCGTAGTAGGTGGCAGCGATGGCTTTGGCCTCAGGGCTGCAGTAGGACTCCAGCAAATTGCGGGCTTTCAGCAGCTCAAAGGTGGGCGCATCGGCCACCAACAACACATCTGCCTGGGGGCTGCCCTTTTCTGCTTCTAAAAGAAAGCGGCTGATCACCTCCTCGGTGCCGGAGCGAAAGATCTCCACCGAAACCTCTGGATAAACTTCCCGAAATGCAGCAACAGTTTTCTGAGCATCTGCATCGGGTTGGGAGGTGTACAAACGCAACGTCCCGGAAGGCTTAGCCCAGGCTGAGCTCAAGGATCCCCACGCAAAAGGCTGGGCAAAAGCCACGCTGCAAAGCACCGCCAACAAAGATAGAGGACGCACGGTGATTCTCCTAACCATTCCAAAATCGGTTTTTGCATTTACTCTCACTTTACTGCCGATCTGGCACAAATGAGAGCATTGCCCAAATTCACCGGAGAATAAGCCTGTATTGCAGCTTTTCAGACAACATCTATCACAGCCACTATAAGTCACAACCACATGGATATGGATAGAAGCACCCCCTGCGTAGCAGGGATCCCACTTCGCTCACAAAACTCGCAGGAAGCCGAGGGAAGCTTTGGCTTCGGGGTTCCCAGGTTTCCCCCTATTTTAGGAGTTGAATACAGCTCAGAATACCTCAATAAAATCATCCAAAAGTTATTTTCTGGTTATTTTGAGATTAAGTTCTGATTAAGAAAAATTACCGGCCAGATTGTGAGAGGAAAAAGCACAGCTTGGTTCAACCAGCTATGCTTTTTGGAACCACATACCCTGTACTTTGGCTATAGGGATCCGAAAGCGTCTTCCTTATCTAGCTCCTCCTAGAGAAGCTTAACCAAGGCAACCAGCTTCCGACTCCACCCGCCGGCTTGCCGTCGTATCCGGCACCCCCGTCGACAACCGGTAACGCCTTCCACGGTAGTACCACCCCAGCCGCGATACGCCACGGTCAGACCAAAAGCTCACAAGACTCCTCCTGCTTTGCTCCTTCTCCACCCCCCTCGCAGACACTTTTCGCCCCGAACTCAACCGTTGCCTTGGGGCTAGGTTGGGCCCGGAAAGGCCTACAGCAGGCGAGTTTTGAGGTTTAGTTTAAGGCCTGCCCAGTGTTGGGAAGCGGGCGGACGGAATCGAACCGACAACAGCAGTTTGGAAGACTGCGGTTTTACCATTAAACTACGCCCGCACGGGCATTCAGCGATGCTGAGTATCTATGGTAGCATCTCTCGGCGGTGCCCCTTCCCACTCAGAGTTTGGAGAAAAATCCATCTCCATCAGCGGGACAGACTTCTCCGGTAGGCTGGGCTTACTTGCTCTGGAGATCTTTCTGGCGTTTCCTTTGCCATTGGCGAAACTCTTTCTCGTAGCGTTCACCCTCCGTTTGGTAGGCGTTCCAGCCCTTGAGGGCAACGGTCAAGCCCCACCCCATGAGGATAAACAGCGACCAAGATAGCCCTCCACCGGAGAGCCAGTCTAAGCCCAGCAAAAAGCTGTTGACAATTCCATAGCGGCCCAGCAGTTGGTAAAACTGCCGACGGCGGTAGCGCTGGAATTCTCGGTGTTGGCTGTTCAGCTCTTGCCAGGCCTTCCATTCCTGCTCGGCCAAGTCCAGCTCTTGGGGGGAGATCCCCAGTTCGGCAGCCATCTCCTGCAGTTGGGAGCGGGTGAACTCGCCCAGGCGTGGCTGGCGGGCAATGGCCCGCTGGAGGATCTGCTGCACGTCCTCTTGGCTGTACCGGGATCCCGACATTTGGCTGACTTACATATAACTTCGTAAACTTTATATCTCTTAGTTTGGGCTAGCTGGATCTTGCGCCTTATGAAGCTCCCTCCGCCGCGGGATCCCAACCGTTAGACTAAACCTAGACTGCGAGCCTCCTTCTCTGGGGTTAAGTGTCCCTGTACTGCCTGTGATCTGTGCTTGCCAGTAGGGTTATGGCCTCCACCCGCTCTAGATCTTACCTTCGCCAGAGTCGTACCTCCCTATTGAGCGATCTGCTGCAGGCTTTGCCGCACCTGCGCCCACAACTGTATTTCAAATCCTCTTTGGTTGCCCTCAGCCACGCCATTGAGGATCAGGTGCTGCAAGGGCAGGGATCCCCGTGGGTATTCGCTAACTTTCAAAAGGAGCGCTACTACCGCCAGGAGGCACGGCGCTACCAGCGCATCAGCGCAATGGCCCAAGACGTGTTTGTGTTGGCGACCCCAGAAAAGGATTTTGCTCAGACAGACCTGCCCTACCACACCATTCCCTTGGATCCAGAGGATCCCTTGGTGCAGGAGTGGCACTTGATCGTCATCGATGCCCACTATGCCACCTGCCTCGTGTGTCGAGAACGCTTGCAGATGCAGCGGGAGCGTCCTTGGCAAAGCAGCGATATGGATGCAGCTCGCCAATTTGATGGGATCTGGTCATTTGATCGTCAGATTACAGTCCAAGCGGCTTTGGCCCTGTTGCCCAAGATCCTCAGTTACCGACCGGATCTGGAACCTCGCCTTGAGCCCCTTCGCCAGTACCTCAAGGGATCCCCGCAAAACTCCGCCAGCCAACTGAATCCAGGCCCCTTTACCGAGCGGCTGATCACCTATCTCCAGGCAGGGCAATACAAACTGCAGCGGGCCTACCGCACCATTCGGGTGCAAGAGCGCAAAGAGCATCTGATCAACCGCATCAGCAGTGCCATTCGCCAGTCTTTGGATCCCGGCGAGATTTTGGCAATTGCTGTGCAGGAGCTGGGGCAAGTGGCAGAGGTGGGGCGATGTTTGATCTACCGTTACGATGGCCAGGCCCCTGCTGTTCAGATTGAGCAGGAGTACCGCACCCTAACGATGGGCAGCCTTAAGGGATCCCTGTGGCCTCTTCCCAGCAACCCTTTTTTGCGGGAGGCAATGGCCTCGGCACAAGTGGTGTGCTGCGAGGATACCCAAAAGGATCCCCGCCTGCAGCGAGTGCCGGAGCTGTGGCAGCCGGCCCAAATTCGGGCTTGGGTGGCCATGCCGATTCTCTATCAAGGGCGGTTGCTGGGCCTATTGGAGCTACACCACGAACACCCTCACCGCTGGCAGCCGGCCACTCTGGAGTTGGCAGAAGCCATTGCCAACCAAGTGGGGGTAGCCCTCTTGCAGGCAGAAGCCTATCAGCACCTAGAAGAGCTCAATCGCCAGTTGGCAGCTCTGGATCAGGCCAAATCAGAGCTGATTGCCGTGACCGGACACGAGCTGCGCACCCCGCTGTCCACCATTCAGGTGTGTTTGGAGTCTTTGGCCAGCGACCCCGACATGCCCCTGGAGATGCGCCAGGAAATGTTGAACACAGCCCTGCAAGATGCCGATCGGCTGCGGGAGTTGGTGCAGGACTTTCTCACCCTCTCCAAGCTGGAAAGTGGTCGCGTTCGCTGGCATATCGAGCCGTTGTCTGCTCAAGAATGTGTGGAGCTGGCCCTGAGCAATGTCAAAGCGCGACGGCGGCACGAAGACTTGCCCACCATCGAGCAGGTGCTGCCCAAACGGCTGCCAATGGTTAGGGCGGATGGGGAGTGGCTGGTGGAGGTGTTGCGTAAGCTGCTGGACAATGCCTGCAAATTTACCCCTTCCACCGGACGGATCTGGATTCGGGCAGAAGTGGAGCCACCAGCCGGTGGATCGACGGGGGCGATGGTGAAGTTCACTGTTGCCGACACCGGGCGCGGCATTGAGCCAGACCGGTTGCAAGCCATCTTCGAGCGGTTTTATCAAGCAGAGGGATCCCTGCGGCGCTCGGTGGGTGGGACGGGCTTGGGGCTAGCCATTTGCCGACTGATCATTGAGGCCATGGGGGGGCGCATCTGGGCAGAATCGGGGGGGATCAATCAGGGCAGTGCCTTCCACTTCACCCTGCCGATAGCGCACCCACACACCCAAGGACAGCCCTCGATCGCTGCTTGAGACTCGAAAGGTGAAGGACCACCGGCCCACTTTGCCTCTGGGATCCACCTGGCAAATTCCAGCTCGAATATCAAATCCCACAAATGGCAATAAAGCTGTTCCCCAGCCCCCCTCTTCTTTGGCAGAAGGGCTGAGAGTGGTCGCGTCAGCGGCGCGGAGCGCTTGGGGAACGAGGTACCTATTGGGCGCGCCTCAAACGGGCTTGGAATGATCCGACAAACTCAGGCAGCGCTCCCGAATGGCTTGTAAGTTCAGGGCCAAATCTTGGCAAATGCGGCGCTCCACCAGACCGACAGGCATTCTGCGGGGAGGCTTGACCTGCAGGTGGTAGGTGAGCAAGGTTTGATGGGCCGACCAATCGGCCAGATCCCAAAACCCCTCGAAGATAAGAAAATCCCCTTGTGTTTTTTGGAAGCGAAGCTGCTGAGGAAAGATCTCCTCGATAGCCAGCACCACCGCAGCAGAAAATTGGGCAAATAAAACCTTTTGGGATCCCACTTGACGTACCAGTGTGCGGCCATTCTCACGGCCAATGACGCGACTTTCCACCAAGTTGGGAATAAACTCCGCCAGATGGTCGTAGTCGGTCAAAACCTGCCAGACCTGCTGCCGCTCCACCGGAATCAGGACGCGACCTCGCACTTGGCAGCGGCGCTCCCCCAAATCCTCCACCTCCACCTGGATGTCTGAGGACTCCGTCCCGCTGACGCCAGCAGGAATGGGGATCCCATCTTCTGGGGTGGGGTCTTGGGGATCCCATTCAGGGTCAGAAGGCATGGCGAGAACTTCAGTCGCGTAGGTGCTGTAGAGCAGTGCGGAAACCGGAGAGGGAATCGATTTTTGACTGGACAAACCATTCGCCAGCAGTTCCAATAGGCTGCCCCCCTGTGTTTTCTATTGTATCAGGGAACTGTATAGCAGATAACGAACTCTAGGGGAGAAGGGCCTGGAACCAACCGACGATCACCTGCCAAACCTGTTCTAGAAGGGCAAAGGGATCCCGCAACTCCTGCAGCACCTGCCGCGGGCCAATTCTAAAGACCACGTACAACACGGCCAAGATGATTACAATCCCCACCGTTGTCCAGATGGCCTCTCGAACCACCCGCACCCAAAAAACCAGCATAAAAATGGCGATGGCTACAGCGGCAACCAGCGGCAATGTGTCCAGTACCATCGGATCCCACCTCGTTTGGCTCAGACGTTTCAGATTTAACTCCACTGTAGCCAGCTTGAACTGAAAACAGGTGTTCGTAGATGTCCGTTGACAAGGGATCTCCTCTCGTAAAATGGGATCACCTCGAGATAACCCCTCTTTAGCTGGGCTAGACCTATGGACATCATCACCCTTGGCTGGATTGCCGTCCCCACCTTCTTCGTTCTTTCCATTGCCCTGGTGGTCTGGGGGCGCAACGGCATGTAATTTGTCATGCCTGGATTGAGCCTCACATCCATCTTGCATTCATCTTGTTGTTCCTGCCGCCGATATTGACGGGGTTACCCCCGCTCACACCATGGAAACCGATCTTCCCTTGGTCGCCCGCATCGCCTACGGAAGCATCTTTTTGCTGTTGACAGCCGTAACCCTGGGCGTTGGCTACATTACCTTCATCGACTGGCGGGATCGGCGGCGACGCAACGAAGTTGAGCGCAAAGCCCGTCGCTCCAAGCGCTAGGGCCGGTGTTGAGCCTGCTCAGGTTAGTCTTCAACCCAACTCAGGGTGGGGATGGCCAGGTAAGGCAAGGGATCCTGGGGTTGCAGTTGAGAAAGATGCCGCAGGATGCCCTGGTTAGCCTGCCACAGGGCTTGCACATCCCATCCGGCGTAGGTGGGCAGAAAGTCCGCCAGCTTGCGGTTAGCTTCCCCCAGCAGGATCATGCAGCCGCGGCGGTTGCCGTTTTGCAGGTGATAGTAGGCCACTGCCGTCTGCAATAGACCCTGGTAAAAACGCCGCTCTGGATCCACTGCCTCCATCCACAGGGCCTCTAGGGTGTCGTGGCAGGCGTAAAATTCCCCCCGGTTAAACTGCTCGGCGGCCAGACGCAGCGCTTCTGAGGGAGCGTCGCTCATGTCGCTAGGCACAGGCCAGGGGGGATGTCTGCACAGGCAGGGATCCCTGCGGCAGCACCAGGGTAAAGCAGGTTTTGCCTTGAGAGCTCTCCACCGAGACGCTGCCCCCCAGCCGCTGCATCCACTGCTTGACCAAAGCCAGGCCCAGGCCGGTGCCGCCCCGCTTCCAGGGATCCCCGCTGGGAATGCGGTAAAACTTCTCGAAGATGCGCTCCCACTCGCTGTGGGGAATTTCTACTCCCTCGTTGATCACCCGAATTTCCACCTGCTGCGGGCCGGGCCGCTGCGCCGTTACCCAGATGCTGCACCCTGGGGGAGTATACTTGCAGGCGTTGTTGACCAGCTCCTGCACCACCCGCTCCAGGCCACCTTGATCGGTGAGCACCTTGCCCACATTTGGCGCAATCTGCCACTGCAACCGTTGCTGGTTGGCCTGGGCCCGCTGTAGAAACGGCTCCAGCACGCTGGGCAGCCAGGTTGCCAGCGGCACTTCTTCCAGATGGAGCGTTTTGGATCCCTGCTCCAACCGCTGCAGATCCAGCAGGTCGTTCACCAATTCCGCCTCCCGCTCACACTCCTGCTCCAAAATCTTGAGATATTGCTCTCGTTTTTGGGGGGCGCGGGCGGTTTTCAGCAGTTGGATGGCCATCTTCATGTTGGTGATGGGGGTGCGCAGCTCATGGGAGACGGTGCTCAAAAAATCATCTTTGAGGCGGTTGAGGCGCTCCAGCTCACCAATTTGCTGCACAGAAGCCTGGTAGAGGCGGGCCTGGCGGATGGCAATGGCGCAGTGATCCGCCACCTGCTGCACCACCTGCACCTCCAGTTCATCAAAGCACTCGGCTGCCGGCTTCGCCAGCCAGAGATCCCCCAGCACCCCTTGGTCATCCCGCAGCGGGCACACCAGCAGGGTCAGCCCTTCCCGGCGGGGGATCCAGCCCTGCCCAGGCAAGTGGCAGAATTGCATCGCTTGACCCTCTTGCAGGTGCCGGTAGAGATCGGGGTAGTCGGCCAAGGTCAGGGTGATCCCACCGGCAGGTGGTAGAGCAGAGGTGTATTCATAGCGCACCGTCGCCTGGCCAGATGCCCAATCGTAGAGACAGAGATCGCAACCTTGAATGGGCAACCCCAGAGCCAACTCCTGCACCACTGCCCGCAGGATCTGGGCCTCGTCCAAGCTATCCCGCACCTGGTCGGTGACCCGCTTCAGGAGAGCATCCATCTCCAAAGAGCGCTGCAGGGCTGCCGTCCGCTCCCGCACCTCCTGCTCCAGACGGGCGTTCAGGGTTTGCAGTTGCCGGTAAAGCTGATTTTGCGTGATGGACAGGGCTAGATGCACCCCAACCCGGCCCATCAGCTCCAGCTCCGAGGGTGACCAGGCTTTGGCCTCGTCAATTTTCAGCTCTCGCCAGGCGGCAAAAGAGATGAGAGGCAATTTTTGTCTGGGATCCCCCTGGGTAAACCAACGGTAGCCCGCCCAGTGGGTTTCTTGGTAAACGGCCCCGCGAAACACGCTCAGCCAGCCCACCGGCTGGTCATTCCAGGCGAGCTGGGCCACCAGCAGGCCACGAATGGGTGTCTGCTTCATCTGCTCTTGCAGCTCCGGCCATTTCTCCAAGTGGGAGAGCGACCACATCTTGACCCAGCCCCCCGCTCCTCCGGCCCTTCCGAGCTGCTCCTGTAGCCAGGTGTCGTAGCTGGCCGGGGGTTGCACGCCATGACAACAGAGGGTATCTGAGCCCATAAAGTGGATCCGCAGCCGTGCCCCGATCCCCTGCAAACCGGCAGCAAGCTGCTCCAGCACCGTGGTCAAGGTCGTCTCCGGGTGCAGGGGCGAGTAAACTAGAGCAGCAATTTGGTTGATGAGGCGTTCCTGCTGCGCCTTCTGCCGCGCCTGCTCCAGCAATTCCGCCTGAGCAATGGCAATGGAAACTTGATCCGCCAGCAACTGCACCACCTGCAGCTCTTCTTGGGAGTAGGGACGAGGCTCAGCATGATGGGAGACCAACAGCCCCCATAGCTCCTGGTGATGCATCAGGGGAACCACCAAGGAAGAGGCCACCCCCATGGATTTCAAATAGTGAACATGGCAGGGATCCACGGGCCGCTGCAGCGGCTCGCCCAGAGGAACCCTAGCAGACAACCCCCAAGACTCCGGCTGGCTGATGGAACGGCTCTGCGCCTCCACATCCACAATCACCCGCACCTGAGCTAGGCGAAACAACCGCCGCGCCTCCTCGGGAATGTCCCCTGCCGGAAAAGTCAGCCCCAAGAGCGAGGGCAGCCGCTCCCCGCCTCGTGCTTCCGCCACCACCGTTCCGTGACCTTCGGGATCAAAGCGGTAAACCTTCACCCGATCCGTTTCCAGAAAAGACCGTATCTCTTCCGCTGTTGCCTTGAGGATTTCCTCCAGCTCCAGGGATTGCCGAATCTGGTGGGTGATGCGGTTGATGAGGGCATCTCGGCTGGGTCGAGCTGCGGCAGCCCACGTTTCAGTATCCATAGTTACAAGCCCCTAGCCCCTGGAATTAGCGGAAAGTACCTAAAAATACATCCCTTTTTTCCAGCATAGGATGCCTTTGAGAAGAGCAGTCGGAGTTCAAAAGAAAAGTTAAAGAAAAAGTTAAAAATGGTAACTCAGGGTTTCCCGGGTTGGAATCGCCTGAGATCGGGTGAGATCTAGGGTCGGGAATGGCCTACGGCTCACCCGCGCCCTCGGAAAGCAGAGCTAGAGGAGAGGCAGCTGAAACAGGCGAGCGGCATTTTGGCTGGTTTCTTCTGCCAGTTTTTCCGGTGGGATTCCCAACAGCTCCGCCAAGGTTTGGGCCACCCGCTGCACATAGGCCGGCTCATTGCGTTTGCCGCGGAAGGGGGTGGGAGCCAGAAAAGGGCAATCGGTTTCCACCAAAAGCTGGGATAGGGGCACCTCCAAGGCCGACCGGCGGACAGTCTCGGCATTCTTGAAAGTAACAATGCCGCTGAAGCTAATGAAGCAGCCCAGCTCGACAAACAGCCGCGTCTCCTCCGGGGATCCGCTCCAGCAATGCATCACCGCCCGCACTGGCCCCCCCGTGGCCATGGCCTCCTTGAGGATGGCGTAGGTGGCTGCTGCCGCCTCGCGGCAATGGACGATCAACGCCAAATCCTGGGCTTGGGCAATGGCAATCTGGGCCCAGAAGGATTCTTTTTGCCGCTCGATATCCGCCGGGTTGGACTTGTAGAAATCCAGGCCCGTCTCCCCGATAGCCACCACTCGCTCGTCGCTGGCGGCCAGGTGGGCGATCTTTTCGGCCAAATCGGGCTGCCACTGGCCCGCCTCCAAAGGGTGCAGCCCCACCGACAAAAATACTTCCGGATACTGGTCGGCAATGGCCTGCAACTGGGGGAATTCTGCTGGTGTTACACAAGAATGCACCAAACGCCGGATCCCCGTCTGACGCCAGCGCTCGGCCACCTGGGGCAGATCCGCGGCAAAATCGGGGTAATTGAGGTGGACGTGAGTATCCACCAAAGGAGCAGCAGGTAAGACGGCGGTGCTCAAGGCTCAGCTCCCCAACAATCGTGTTGCCAACCTTATCCAATTGTAAAAGCTGTCCCCGGCCTGCTTGGGATCCCTTCTGGCGCTCCCGTTTGCCGGCGAGCTCCCCTTGCGACGGCTCCTGGGGGGGCAGGATGATCCACAATGATTGAGGAAACCTTACGCCGGAGGTTTGTTATGGCCCGTACCCCCTCAACCATGCTGCCTTTGGGCACCCCAGCCCCTGACTTCAGCCTGCCGGATGTGGTGAGCGGCCAAACCATCTCCCTCTCCACCTTTGCCGACAAGCCGGCCCTGCTGGTGATGTTCATCTGCCAGCACTGTCCCTATGTGAAGCACGTGCAAGAGGAGCTGGCCCGCCTTGGCAGAGATTACAAGGATCGCGGCGTCGGCATTGTAGCCATCAGCGCCAACGATGTGGAGAAATACCCGGATGACAGCCCAGAGAACTTGAAGAAGATGGCCGAGACCTTGGGCTTTACCTTCCCCTTCTGTTACGACGAAAGCCAAGAGGTGGCCAAAGCCTTCACCGCCGCCTGCACCCCCGACTTTTTCTTGTTCGACGCGGATCGCAAGTTGGTCTATCGTGGTCAACTGGACGACAGCCGTCCCAGCCTGACCGATGTGCCGGTGACGGGCAAAGATTTGCGGGCGGCGCTGGATAACCTTCTGGCCGGCAAGCCCATCGATCCCGACCAAAAGCCCAGCCTGGGCTGCAACATCAAGTGGAAACCTGGCAATGAGCCTGCTTATTTCGCTGGGTAGATCCCGCTTTTTTGAATCGCGGCCAGGGCCTGTCGATGCAAGCTGGGGTTGGCTGCCGCCAACACTTCTCCCGTGGAGGTGCGGGTTAAGGGATCCCCTCGCCAATCGGTAATCACGCCACCGGATCCCTCAATCACCGGCACAAGGGCAGCAAAATCGTAGAGGGCAAGGCCACACTCCATCACCAGATCCACACAGCCGCTGGCCAGCAGGCCGTACTGGTAGCCATCGCCCCCATAGGAGGTAATGTGAACTGCTTGGCTGAGCCCCTGGAAGCACCGTTGTTGGTCGGGTTGGGTGAACAAATCAGGGGTGGTACAGCTCAAGTAGGCGCGGCTGAGGTCGGTGTTGGCCTTGGCTCGGACGGCTTGCCGGTGGGAGGGGGTTATCCATTGAGTGGGCTGTCCCCGTACCCCCAGCCAGCGTTCCCGCAACACCGGCTGATCGATGATGCCCAAAATGGGGCGGTCTTCTTCCAAGAGGGCAATCAGAGTAGCAAAGGTGGGCTTGCCGGTGGAAAAGGCGATGGTGCCATCCAAGGGATCCAGAACCCAGGTATAGAGGGATCCCGTCTGGTGAAAACCAAACTCTTCGCCAAGGATGCTGTGTTCTGGCACTTGGGCCATGAGCAAAGCCCGCATAGCTCGCTCTGCCTCCCGGTCGGCCACCGTCACAATTGGGGAGCGGGCCTCTTTGTATTCGGCTTGCAGTTCTCCGCGAAACAGGGGGCGAATCACCGCTCCGGCAGCATCGGCCAGGGCCTGGGCCAGTTCAATCCACTCTGCCTTGACCACCTTTTGCCCACCCTATTTGCGCGTCTCCCCTCTTAGCATAGAGTAAGGGTTTCCCCCCGGTTATGCGGTCTGGCCTGCTCTTAACTCCTCTGGAATGGCTCTGGACGGCGATTGGGGTAATCCTGACCATTTTGGGCACCCTGACCCATTTGAGTTTTCCGCCGGAGCTGCCTGGGTTGGGGGGATACAGCTTTTCGCTGCAAATTGGGGGCGTGTTGCTGACGGCTTGTTTGGCGGGGCCGGTGGCGGCGGTGTGCGCCCAGATCGTCTACCTAGGGTTGGGGCTGGCAGGGCTACAGGTGTTTGCCCAAGGGGGAGGGTGGCAGTACCTATACCAGCCTGCCTTTGGCTACTTGCTGGGGTTTCTGCCAGGAGCCTGGGCCTGCGGGACAATTGCTTTTCCGCAACGGGATCCCTACCCTTCTCCCCCGGCCCGCCAACGCGCTGCCGATGCCAAGCGGTGGGCAGGAGGGATCCCTGACTCCCCGGTGGGCCTCCAAGAGTTGGGATCCGGCAGCTTGGTGGCTTTGGCCTTGGTTCACCTGACCGGGATTCTCTACCTTTTGGCCACACAACCCTGGAATGGGGAGTTGCTGAGGTTGATAGGGCTTTACTCCGGCTATACTCTGCCGGGACAGATCATCGTGGCCAGCTTTGTTGCAGTGATAGCGTTGCTGTTGCGGCGCTTGCTGCTGCTCTGAAGCAAGGGAATCAACTCTGCACAAAGGCCCATGCAGATTTGGGTCGTGGCGCATCTTTTCTCAAGCTGCAGAGGCAGAAAGTAACTTAGAAAAGTAACTTAGAGCTGTGCCGCTCAAGCGGTGGTACAGACTCTGGTCAAGTCTTGTGAGGATTGACGGGTTTGCGTAAGGAACTGCGGGATGCAACGGACTGCTCTCACCCTTTTGGCCACCGGCCTTTTGGCCACTGGGCTGGCTGCTTGTGGAGATGGCGGCAGCTCAGGGGGCTCGATCCTGCCCCCACCCCAAGGCCCAACGGTTTCGTTTATCAATGCGCCCACCTCGGTGCGGGTAGGCACCTCCACGCCGGCCTTCACGGTGCAGGTGAGTGTGCCCGGCGGTGCTCGTCCAACGCAGTTCCTCGAGCTGGAAACTTTCAACCCCAGCGGCGTGCGCGTGCAAAGGGAATTCCTCAGCCCACAGCAGGCCGGCTGTAACCCTGGGGCCACCTTTTGTAGCTTCAGTACCGATTTCCGCGTTGCCCTCGGGGATCCCATCGGCGTTTGGCAGTTCCGGATTACCGCGTTTGACCAACAGAATCGCTCCGGATCCCAGACATTGCTGATTACCGCCTTCCAGTAGGCAAGCAGAGTTGCCGGTTTTGGGGTGAGGCCACTCACTCTAGAGGGGAATGCCCACCAGCGGGCCGAAGTCCGAACAAGGACTGAATCTTGCTCACCGCTGCGGCTTTCTTCCTGCTTCCACAACCCCTAACCAGCAGCAGCTTGCGTCGCCGCACCGCCGGAGGGATCTCCACAGGCGTCAATTTCCCCAGGGCTAGCGTTCCGCGTCGCCGGTGCGACCGGCAGAGTTCCACAAAAACAGGGCCAGAGGCATGCCCCCTCAAGCGATGAGCCGGTTATCACTGGAGTTCGCAAGCTGCCCAAGGCGGGATCCCCTACTCCAGGTCTCGACGGTTGGGGTTGCGGGAGGGGTCGTTGCTCAAAAAACCAAACACAAAAAGCCCCACAAAAAAGATGACAACCGCGTAAACAGAGATTTTCAGTAACAGCATAGTTTCAGCAACCCGTTTCCGACTGAGTGAACTGATGAAGCGATAAGGCAATCGTAAAACAAGGGTGAACCACCCCAGAGAGGGGATCCCGTTCAACCTGAGACCCCGCAAAACTTCTTCACAACATCATACCTCTCAGCGGCCCTTTTTCCCGCAAATGGCCCCAGTTCGCCCTGAGAGCTCCTTTCATCACGCCCTCAGGAAAAGCTGCAAAGCTTGGCCTGTTAGGGATCCCCGGCAAGAGCAGAGATTGTTAAGAAATATTTTGGGCTGGAAACAAAGATTGCAACTCCTCAGCGGCAGCAACGCTCGCGGGCGACTGGGACATAGGAAGATAGGATTTGTGGCTTTGTCGGGTCTTGCCGGACGTGTGTTGGATTTGCCCATGCCTTTTGATCGGTTAGGTGACTTAGAGGCTCTGGATGGGCGGTCGGGAGCTCAGCCGCAACCTTCGTCGGGGATCTATCGGCCCCAGGAGTTGCTGCTTTCCGATGGGATCCCAGCTTTTCTGCACCACTGGCCCCAGGGATCCCCTTGTGGAAGGGTGTTGCTTTTGCACGGCAAAGGGGATCACGGCGGCGGGTTTTGCCCTTTGGCCGGCGAGTTGGCTGCTCAAGGGTGGGAGGTTTTGGCTCCCGACATGCGGGGATTTGGTCGCTCCGGCGGGATCCGCTGCTGGATCGACCGCTTCAGCCAATATCAAGCGGATCTGGAGAGGATCGCCCAGCAGGTCTGGCCGCAGAAAGGGATCCCGCAGATCTGGTGTGGGTATAGCGCGGGGGCCAACTGGGTTACGGAATATGCCCTTGCCCATCCCGGCCAGGTGCAGGGCCTGATCCTCATCTCTCCCGCTTTTCGCATCGACCACTATTTCACCCCTTTGACCCACGCCCTTTTGCAAGTTTTGGACAGGGTTGCTCCCCAGCTGGCCTTAACTGGCCTCTACGAGCCAGCGCGGGTGACTTCCCTACCCGAGCAGCAAGCCGCCTTTGCGGCGGATCCCTACATGTGTGGTGTAACGCGGGCCAGATTCACAGCCGAACTGGTGCGCAGTGGACAGCGCTGCCTCGACCAAGCCCATCGGCTCCGCCTGCCGGTTTTGCTGCTTTACACCTCCGCCGATATCGTCGTCAATCCTGCGGGAGCTGTGGATTTTGCCCGTCGGCTGCCCCAGGGAGAAATCCACGATTTTCCCCAGTCCCGCCACGATCTTTTACACGACTGCCAAGCCGAAGCGGTAAAAGAGACCCTCCACCGCTGGCTGGCCCGGCATTTCCCCTCTGCCCCGGATGTCGCCTCTCGCCGGACGACCAGCTCAGCCCCTACCGACCTCATGGCAAAATAGAAACGCCCTCTTTCCTGCTGCTCCCATGAGCCAAGACCTGATCTACCGTCCCCGTCGGCTGCGGCGCACAGAGGCCTTCCGCCAGATGGTTCAGGAAACCCACCTGCGGGTGCAGGATCTGATCTATCCCCTGTTTGTCATGGAGGGGGAGAACCAGCGGCAGGAAGTAGAGTCAATGCCCGGCTGCTACCGCTACACCCTAGACCTGCTGCTAAAGGAGGTGGAAGAAGCCGCTCAACTGGGGATCCCGGCGGTGGCCCTGTTCCCGGTGGTGCCGGAAGAGAAAAAGGATCCCACCGGGCAGGAGTGCTTCAACCCAGAGGGCTTGATCCAGCGGGCGGTGCGGCGGATTAAACAGGAAATTCCCGAGATTTTGGTGGTAACCGATGTGGCTTTGGATCCCTACAACAGCGATGGCCACGACGGCATTGTGCGGGATGGGGTGATCCTCAACGACGAGACGGTGGAAGTTTTGGTCAAGCAAGCCCTCTCCCAAGCAGAGGCGGGAACCGACATTGTGGCCCCCTCGGACATGATGGATGGTCGCGTCGGCGCCATTCGGGAGGCCCTGGATGACCAAGGCTATACCGATGTGGCGATCCTGGCCTATTCTGCCAAATATGCCTCTGCCTTCTACGGCCCCTTCCGCGATGCCCTGGGATCCGCGCCCAAATCGGGAGACAAGAAAAGCTATCAAATGGATCCCGCCAATGCTCGGGAAGCCATCAAAGAGGTGGAGCTGGACGAGGCCGAGGGGGCGGACATGGTGATGGTGAAGCCGGCCCTGGCCTACCTGGACATCATCTACCGAGTTAAGGAATCGACGGATCTGCCCGTGGCTGCCTACAACGTCAGCGGCGAGTACGCCATGATCAAAGCCGCCGAACAAAAAGGCTGGATCGACGGCAAAAAAGTGATGATGGAATCGCTGCTGGCCATGAAGCGGGCCGGTGCCGATATCATCCTCACCTACTTTGCCAAAGAGGTGGCCTTGCTTCTCAAACAAGCCTAGGCAGAGGCAGCCTACGGCCTGGCAGACGGCTGGGTGGACTGCCCGATCCAGGAAGGGTGGGTGTTCTTCTCGTCGTCCGCCACCCAGGTACTGGGATCCACCAAACGCACCTGAATTTGATTGCGTGGCACCCGATTCAGCCGTTCCTTGATCAGGGCCTCCTGCTGCAAGGGATCCATACCTCGATCCACCCCCTCCTGCAGCCGAGAAATCCGAGTGGACAAGACCTCGATATGCCGCTCCAGAACCTGGAGCCGGTGGTGCTGAGCCAACTGCACCGGCAAGAGGCGATACAAACCACTGAGGGCAGCCGCCGTAAACAAGACATTCACCCCGATGTGACAGGCCATCTCCCAGACTGGAGGCTCGTGGCCAGGTTCTTGCCGTCCGCGCCGGCGGGAGCGCTGGACAGGGATCGTCCGCCGACCGGAAATTGGGAGAGAGGAGGGAAACCCTGCCCGAACCAGGGATCCCTGCCCTTGGGAGCGATGCACTCGTGGAGCAACAGAGATGTCCAGCCGCGGCCCAGCAACCTGCTCTGCACGCATAGACACGTGGCGAGCCGGGGTACGGGAAGAAGACTTGGGTGTCACGGGTGAAGGGAAGAAAATAGGGGGACGATGAACCACCTCTGCTGCCAAGAAGCGCAGCTAGGGCCTATTGAAGCCGATTTTTCCAGGTGTGTCAGGCTTTGCCGCAAAACATTTTTATTCTTGGGCTTTCTTGGGCTCTGCCACTTCGCCAAGCTCAGCAAACGGATGGCGGGATCCCAGGCAATGGCCAACGCGGGGCAGGAAACGCGCTAGGCTAGAGGTTCGAATAGCGGAAAGGCTCTGCACCGTTCAAAGGACAAGGGCGGCACAGGGCTTGTGCAGATGCAAGTCGGATCCACATCATGCGCATTGTCATCACGGGTGGAAGTGGTTTTATCGGGCGTCGCTTGGTGGCCCGTCTGCTGGAGCAAGGGGATCAGGTTTTGGTCTTGACCCGCCGCCTGGAGCAGGCCCGCCGCATTTTGGGGGAATCCCCCAACCTCAAGCTGCTGCCCTACGATCCCTACCAACCGCAAGCCTGGGCAGCCGCCCTGGAAGGGTACGAGGGGATTGTCAACTTGGCCGGAGAGCCTTTGGCTTCTTCTCGCTGGACAGAGACCAAGAAAAAAGAAATCCGTCGTAGCCGTGTGGAAACCACCCAGGCCCTTGTCCAAGCCCTCGCCTCCCTCAACCAAAAGCCCCAGGTGATGATCAGCAGCTCGGCGGTGGGTTACTACGGATCCCATCCGGCAGGAGAACCCTTAACAGAGACGGATCCCCCGGCCCAAGATTTTCTGGCAGAAGTCTGTCAAGCTTGGGAAGCTGCCGCCCGGCCGGTTGAGGAATTGGGGATCCGTTTGGCCATCCTGCGCACAGGGATTGTGTTGGGTCCGGATGGAGGAGCGCTGGGGCAGATGCTGGCCCCCTTTCAGTTCTTTATCGGCGGAACGATCGGCTCCGGCAAACAATGGCTGTCTTGGATCCACCGCGAGGATTGGGTGAGCTTGGTCTGCTTCCTGCTGGAGCAGGGATCCGGAGTGTTCAACGCCACCGCTCCCAACCCGGTGCAGATGGAAGAGTTTTGCCGAACCTTAGGCCAGGTCTTGGGTCGCCCCTCTTGGTTGCCTGTGCCGGAGCTGGCGTTGGAACTGCTGTTGGGCGAGGCAGCTCAAGTGGTTTTGACGGGGCAGAAAGTGATCCCGCAAGCGGCTTTGCAGATGGGCTTTACCTTCCAGTACCCACAACTGAAAGAGGCATTACGACAGATCCTCCTCCCCCGCTGACTTCTCTCTACGCCAATTATTCTTCCGTGAAATCGGCTTCCACCACCCCTGAAGCAGAGCTGGGATCAGGGCTGGCAGCCGCAGTGGGTGCCGGAGCCGGTCGCGATGCCTGGGGCACTTGCACAATTTGGGGAGTAAAGATGAATAGGTTGTACACCGTGTTGCGGCGGATGTTGTCCATCATCTCCAGGAACAGCTCGTAGCCCTCGTTCTTGTACTCGATCAGGGGATCCTTCTGACCGTAGCCTCGCAGGCCCACAGCTTCCCGCAGCGCCTCCATCTGCTGCAGGTGTTCCCGCCAGAGGGTGTCCACCTGTTGCAACAGGAAAAAGCGCTCTGCCTTGCGCATCAAACCGGGCTCAAAGGTATCCAGAAAAGCCTCTTTGGCCTCATAGGCCAGTTCTGCCTGCTTGATCAGGTAGTCCAAGATCTGCTCGTAGGAGAGATCCTGCAGGTCTTCAACCTTGAGGTTTTGCTTCAGGAGCGGCACAAACTCCTGCATCTTGGCGGTCAGCTTGTCAATTTCCCACTCTTCCGGGGGCAGCTCTGGGTTGACATGCGCTCGCACGATCTCGCCAACGGTTTTGCGCACATAGTCAAGGATCTTGGTCTTGAGGTTTTCCCCCTCCAAGATGCGCCGCCGCTCTGAGTAGATGGCCCGCCGCTGGTTGTTCATCACCTCGTCATACTCGAACACCTGCTTGCGCATGTCGAAGTAGTACACTTCCACTTTTCTCTGCGCATTCTCCAGGCTGTTGCTGAGCAAACGGGTGCTCATGGGCATGTCCTCCTCCACCCCGAACATGTCCATGAGCTTGGCTACCCGCTCGCCACCGAAAATCTTGAGCAGGTTGTCTTCCAAGCTGAGGAAAAACCGCGAGGAGCCGGGATCCCCTTGCCGCCCGGCACGGCCCCGCAGCTGGTTGTCGATACGGCGGGATTCATGGCGCTCCGTACCGATCACATGCAGGCCCCCCAGCCTCACCACCTCTTCGTGCTCGGCCTCAGTAATTTTTTCGTACTCGGCTTTGATGCTGTTGTAAACCTCCCGCAGTTGCAAAATTAGCGGATCCTGCACCGGCGCTTTCTCGGAAGCTACTGCGATGAGATCCTCCACCACCAGCTCTGGCAGACGGTTCAGCCCATACTTGGTCACCGCTGCCGCCACCACTTCGTCTAAAGCTTGGTTGGTGCGGGCCGACAGCTCACAGGGGTAAAAATTGGGGGAGACCACCGTCCAGGATTTTTTCGGCTTGGGTGCTGTCCCACCAAATCCCTGGCCACCCCCCCGTCCCACCATCTGAACGGATCCCAAGGGGTTGTCGGCGTCCAATTGAGCCAGCTTGGGCATCAGCCGTTCCCGCAGCTTGAGGCGGGCCATGTACTCCGCATTGCCTCCCAAGATGATGTCCGTGCCTCGACCGGCCATGTTGGTAGCAATGGTTACAGCGCCTTTTCGCCCCGCCTGGGCAATGATCTCCGCCTCCCGCTCCACGTTTTCTGGCTTGGCGTTGAGGAGGTTGTGAGGGATCCCCATTTCCTTGAGCATGGCCGAGAGGCGTTCGGATTTTTCCACGCTGGTGGTGCCCACAAGGACGGGGCGCCCCTGGGCGTGCATGTGGGCAATTTCCTCGGCAACCGCTTGCCACTTGCCCCTTTCGGTCTTGTACACCAAGTCGGGGGCATCTTTGCGGCGGATGGGTCGGTTGGTGGGGATCACCGTAACTTCCAGGTTGTAGGTTTTGCCGAACTCGGCCTCCTCAGTGCGAGCCGTGCCCGTCATGCCGGAAAGCTTGGGATAGAGCAGAAAAAGGTTTTGGTAGGTGATGGTGGCCAGGGTTTGGCTCTCGCTTTGAATCGGCACCCCCTCTTTGGCCTCCACCGCCTGGTGCAGCCCATCAGACCAGCGGCGGCCGGGGAGCACCCGCCCGGTGAACTCGTCCACGATCACCACCTCTTGATTGCGGACGATGTAGTGGACATCCTTGATGAAGAGCTCTTTGGCCTTCACCGCGTTAAAGACAAAGTGCGCCCAGGGATCCTTGGGATCAAACAGGTCAGAGACCCCCAGCAACCGCTCGGCGGCTTCAAACCCCTCGTCGGTAAGGATGACGTTGCGGGCTTTTTCATCCACCTCATAGTGTTCATCTCGGATCAGCTCCCGCGCCACCTGGGCTGCCCGCAGGTATTTTTCGGAGGGGCGAGCCACCTGACCGGAGATGATCAGGGGAGTGCGGGCCTCGTCGATAAGGATTGAGTCCACCTCGTCGATGATGCAGTAGTTAAAGGGCCGTTGCATCACCTCCTTGATATCGGTGGCCATGTTGTCCCGCAGGTAGTCGAAGCCCAGCTCGCTGTTGGTGCAGTAGGTAATGTCGCAGTTGTAGCTGCGGCGCTTTTCTTCGGGTGACATGCCCTCTTGCACTAGACCGACCGTCAGGCCCAAGAAACGGTGCACCTGCCCCATCCACTCCGAGTCGCGCCGCGCCAAGTAGCCGTTGACGGTAACGATGTGAACCCCCTTCCCAGTCAGGCCGTTCAAGTAGGCAGGCAGGGTGGCGACCAGGGTTTTCCCCTCGCCGGTTTTCATTTCGGCAATCTGGCCTTCGTGCAGCACCATGCCGCCGATGAGCTGTACGTCGTAATGGCGCAAGTTCAAAACTCGCTTGGCGGCCTCCCGCACCACGGCAAACGCCTCCGGCAAGAGATCGTCCAGAGATTCTCCTCTGTCCAAGCGCTGGCGAAACTCTGTGGTCTTGGCCTTGAGCTCCGCATCCGAAAGAGAGGCGATCTCGATCTCCAGCGAGTTGATCAGCTTGACGACAGGACGGTACTGCCGGATCTTCCGATCGTTAGGATCCCCGAGGAGCTTTTGTAGGGTTTGGAGCATGGGCAAGCCTAGGCCAATGAAGAACATTGATTAATGATGCAATTCTACCATTTTGACTTGGCCGGCCAGGGAGAGGTTGGCCTGGATGAGCTGAGAGCAAAACACCAGAGCCAACCAAAGCCATCAGAATGGATGAGGAGAGCCGGCAGTTACTTGCAGCCCGCGGCAAGAAAATGTCAGTCTAGGGAAGGGATCCCGACCAAACCGTACTCTGCCGAGGCTCATGAATTTTTTGGGTGTTGGACTGCCGGAAATGTTGGTCATCTTTGCGGTGGCTCTCTTGGTTTTTGGGCCCCGCAAACTGCCGGAGATTGGTCGCACGCTGGCCAAAACCCTGCGCAGTCTGCAGGATGCTTCCAGAGAGTTCGAGGCGCAACTGAACAAAGAGGCCCAAAAGCTGGAAAAAGCCACCCGCGGGACAACGGCTGCCGCCCCTCCCAAGGTTTCCCGAACAGCAGCCGCGGCTGAGCCCAAAGCCGAGTCGGTCGCCACAGCCGATACACCCACCTCAGAGATGGCTCCCCCCCCATCCGTAGCCGACGACGCTCAAACCGCAGACGCTGCTTAGTCTATGCCCCGCTTTAACCCCCTTTGCTTCGGCATGGAAATTACGCGCCTGTTCGAGCAAGGGCAGTCCTACTTCGCTCCTGCTAAGGTGGAGACCTGGCTGCGGCAGCATGGCCAAAACCCGTCTGACTATGAGATCTCGTTTCACCAGGAACTGCCCCCTGCCGGCTCTTCTGCGGCGATGTGGATTCGCATCGACCTAAAGCGTTGGGATGGCCAGCCGGTGGATCCCTGGCTATTGGAAGAGATCAACCGGGTAGATTGAGAATGGATTGCTCTTGGGGAGAGCCAGTCCCCACAAAGTTGAGGCTGTTGTCTACCGATGCCCAGTGCCACCCTGTTGGTATCTTGCCCTGATCAAAAAGGGCTGGTAGCCAAGCTCTCCAGCTTCATCTACAGCTACGGCGGCAACATCATTCACGCCGATCACCATACGGATCCCGAGGCAGGACTGTTCTTGAGCCGCATCGAGTGGGACTTGCAGGGCTTCCAACTGGAGCGAGGGGAAATTGTCCCCGCCTTTTCGGGTATTGCCCGTGGGATCCAAGCCAACTGGGAACTGCATTTTTCCGACACTCGCCGTCGCATTGCGTTGTGGGCCAGCAAGCAAAGCCACTGCCTTTTGGATCTGATCTGGCGGCAAAGGGCGGGAGAACTGCCCGCCGAGATCCCCTTGATCATCAGCAATCACCCCGACCTGGAATCGGTGGCCCGCTCCTTCGGTATCGATTACTACCACATCCCCGTTTCTCCAGAGGGCAAAGCCGCAGCCGAAGCCCGTCAGCTCGCTCTCCTGCAGGAATATCGAATTGACCTGGTGGTGTTGGCCAAGTACATGCAGGTCTTGAGTGGGTCGCTGCTCCGCCAAGCCCCGCCGGTCATCAACATTCACCATTCCACCCTGCCCGCCTTTGCCGGAGCCAACCCCTACCACCGCGCCCATCAACGGGGGGTGAAGATCATCGGCGCGACTGCCCACTATGCCACCGAAGATCTGGACGAAGGGCCGATCATCGAGCAAGACGTGGTGCGGGTCAGTCACCGCGATACCGTTGCCGACCTCGTCCGCAAAGGCCGCGACATGGAACGCCTAGTCCTGGCACGGGCAGTGCGGTATCACCTGGAGAATCGGGTGCTGGTGTACCACAACAAAACGGTGGTGTTTGCGTAAACTACCCGACCCTGACTGCTTCGCAGTACAGAGCGGGCTTTCGGTAGCCCTGCAGTTGGCAAGCCAACCACGAACCTCTAGACTGGTTTACAGCAGCCCCCAAAAGCGTAATCACATTCGCACCATTCAAATCCGCATCTCCTTCCCATCCACAGTGCCCACACTTGAACGACTTGCCACTGCGGTAGGACTTGCCCTGCTCAGGGTGGATGTGTAAGCACCGGTGACAGGTCTGCGACGTGTAAGCAGGCGGCACAAGAATCAGAGAAACCCCTGCAGCCCTCGCCTTGTATTCCAGAAACTGACGGAGTTGATAAAACGCCCAACTGTTGGCCCTGCGCCTTTCGGCTTTGCTGCGGGGTTGTTGATTGACCCTTTCCCGGATCCCTGTCAGGTCTTCCAGAGCAATAGCGCTGTTGGTAGCTTTTGCCCTAGAGACAATAGCTTTGGAGATGCGATGATTGACCCACGCCTGAAAACGTCTCTCCTTGCCAGACAGCCGTTGCAACAGTTGACGGCATCTGCGCCGCGAACTGTGTGTGCCCTTACTGGCTTTGCGTTGGAGTGCCGCCCTCAATCGAGAGTAGTGGTCTCGGACTCGGTTCAACTGCTGTCCATTCCAGTTATCCCCCTCTGACGTATGGGCAATATCTGTCCTTCCCAAGTCCACCCCCAGCACTCTACCCGTGCGTTGCGGTGGGGATGGCTCCGTTTCCACACAGATCTGAATAGAGTAGGAGCCGTCTTTGCGCTTGACCAGAGTGGCAGATTTGGGATTGGAGCCCGCCAGCCGTTCTCTCTGGTAGCGGCCAATCGCCAGCTCAAAGCGCTCCCGACCCTCCACCGTGGTCAGCGACACCGTCCAGTCTTTCTCGCGAAACGAAAAGATACGGGCATCGTAGGTCGCAAAGCCTCTCTTGAACGCTTTGACCGGACGGTTTTTCTGTCGGGCAACTTTACGGGCACCGGCCAGCCGTCTGCAGACCTGCTGGTCGCGTAAGCGGGACGTAGTCCTTGCCAAGTTACTGGACAAGCCGAACCGGGCACGGATTTCGCGGTAGCACAGAGACTGGAGCTTAACGGCGTTGGCGACTTTCTCGGGTGTGTTTTGGTTGACCCAGTTCAACGCCTGCACAAAGGCATCCATTGTCGCATCCAACTTTGCGGCTTGCGACTGGGACACCTTGAGCTTGCAGGATACGGTCAGGGCTTGGGTCATAGTTCTATTGTAACCTCGCATTCCTCCCGGCACTGACCCTACGGGTACAGTGCGGGGCTCCTGCGATTTCTAGCTGACTTGTTGCTTAGGTCTGCTTTGAATCTTGGGTCTTCTTTGAGATTTATAGGATCCCTCAATACTCGAAGGTCATGGGCGGGAAGCGGGAAGGGCGGGATCTGAGCTGGGCGGGTTCAGAGGCAGGAGCGGGATCCCGAAAGGCTTTTGCCTCCTGCTGAAGGTGTTGCATGGCCTGCTCGATTTCCTGAAGTCGCGCGTGGATTTGCCCTTGCCGCTCTCGAATAAACTCTAGCTCTTGGTTGAGCCGCTGCTTTTCGACAGTGAGCTGCTGCATTTCGGCATAGAGGGCGGATTCGGTTTGGCGGCGAGGGATCGAGCGCAGCTTGGGGCGAGGTCGAGTTCGGGGCACACGGGGCAAGCTCATAAGGGGGGATCCCGGAAAACGGCTTGCGCCTATCCTAGCGTGCTCTTGGCGGCCCTTCTATTCCTAGGTAGGATCCATTCGTCTGGTGTGGAAAACAGCGATGGTGGAAACTGGAGCAGACCTGTTGCAACGCTACGGCAGCGGTGAGCGGGACTTCAGCAACAGCCAACTGGCCGGAGCTGATCTGGCCGGGGCCGACTTGGCCGGGATCGACTTGGGGGGATCCATTCTCCGCCAGGCAAAGCTGGCCTCTGCCAACCTGGAGCGGGCCTACCTGAGCGGCGCCGACCTCAGCCAAGCGGATCTGCAGGGATCCAACCTGCGGCTGGCCAACCTAGAGAAAGCCAAGCTGCAGGGATCCCGATTGCAAGGAGCCAACTTGCGTGGGGCCAACCTGGCCGAAGCGGACTTGAGCGAAGCCGATCTCAGCCAAGCGGACCTGGCAGGGGCCAATCTCACCGGGGCCAACTTGAGAGGAGCCCTTCTTGCCCAGTGCAAACTCAAGCTGGCCAACCTGCGAGGGGCCTGCTACGACGCCACCACTCAGATGGAAGCGGGTGTTACACCGGTGGAGCTGGGCATGGTTCAAGCCTAGAGGGGGAAATGGGGCTAGTCCTCCGGCTCCAAGTCCAGGATCTCCTGAATTTCGGCATCGGTATAGCCCACCGCCCGCAACTTCTCCGATACCGTCTGAATCTCCCCTGGAGACAAATCCTGCTGCCGTACCCGATCCCAGAGATTGGCCACAATCTGCAGCAGCAAACCGCTGCTCTCCGCCTCAAACAGCTCAAAAGCCGTGGCTAGCTCAATGGCCTGCAACACCTCCTCGGCACTGCCAATCGGCTGATCGAGGGATCGTTCCTCCAGCTCCACCAGCAACTGGCGCAGTTGGTTCAGGCCATCCCCAAGAGCAGACATACAGCAGGCTCCACAACGGCACTCGAACCCTCACCCTAGCAGACCCCTATCATTCCGCAAAAGGAATCCCGCCAATTCTGCGACAGCTACAGCTATTCTGATTAAGAGAGCGATTCAACTGCAATCGAGGCGATTGTCGAGTCAGCATAGACAATCAACAACACCCAAACAACACCGAGAGGAGATGCATGAGTATGGCCCCAGTGAACGTCCTGCCCAATACCCCCCAGCCTTTAGCCGATGAGGGTGGCACCACCTTGGACTATGGCAGCGCGGTTTACCGGCAGGCCTACTCTCGCATCAACGGCATTGTGATCGAAGGGGAACAAGAAGCCCACGACAACTACCTCAAGCTGGCCGAGATGTTGCCGGAAGGGGCAGAGGAGCTGCACAAGCTGGCCAAGATGGAATTGCGGCACATGAAAGGCTTTCAATCCTGCGGCAAAAACCTGCAGGTAGAGCCGGATAGGGAGTTTGCCCGCACTTTCTTCGCCCCTTTGCGCAACAATTTCCAAAAAGCGGCAGCAGCCGGAGATCTGGTTGCCTGCTTGGTCATTCAGTCCCTGATCATCGAATGCTTTGCCATTGCCGCCTACAACATTTACATCCCCGTCGCCGATGAGTTTGCCCGCAAGATCACCGAGGGGGTGGTCAAGGATGAATATCTGCACCTCAATTTTGGCGAGCGCTGGCTAGGGGAGCATTTTGGCGAGGTCAAAGGGCAGATCGAAGCGGCCAACGCCCAGAACCTGCCCTTGGTCTGGCAGATGCTGCAGCAGGTGGACCAGGATGTAGAAGCCATCTATATGGATCGCGAGGCCATCGTCGAGGATTTTATGATTGCCTATGGAGAGGCGCTGGCCAACATCGGCTTCAGCACCCGCGAGGTGATGCGCCTCTCTGCCCAGGGTTTGCGGGCAGCATGACCCACCTCAGCATTCATCCTCTGCCGGCGGACTGCAGTTCTAGGCTGGCTACAGGCGGGTATGGACATGTTTTGATGGGATCCATCAGTTATCCAAGCGGGTAAACCTTTATGTTCGGCCTGATTGGGCACTTGACCAGCCTGGCCCATGCGAAGCGGGTGGCAGACAAGCTGGGTTATTCCGAATATGCGGAGAGCGACCTGGAGTTCTGGTGCATGGCTCCCCCTCAGGTGGTGGACGAGATCACGGTAACCAGCATCACCGGCCAAAAGATTTATGGGCAGTACGTCGAATCCTGTTTCTTGCCGGAGATGTTGGCGGGGGGACGGGTGAAGGCAGCTTGTCGGAAAGTGTTGAATGCCATGGCCCTAGCCCAGCGGCGCGGCTTGAACATTACTGCTTTGGGGGGATTCAGCAGCATCATTTTCGAGACTTTTCGCCTCGACAGTCTCCGGCGAGTCCGCAACATTGACTTGGAGATCCAACGCTTTACCACCGGCAATACCCACACGGCCTACATCATCTGTCAGCAACTGCAGTTGGCGGCCCAGCGCTACGCCATGGACTTGGCAGCCGCTACGGTTGCGGTGGTGGGGGCGACCGGAGATATCGGCAGCGCCATTTGTCAATGGTTGGTGGCCCACACTCACTTGGGCAAATTGTTGCTCATCGCCCGAGAGCGACGGCGTCTGGAGGAATTGCAGGCCAAGCTCAAGCAGGGGGAGATCTCTTCGCTGGAAGAGGCCCTGCCCCGCGCTGACTTTATCGTTTGGGTGGCCAGCATGAGCCAAGGCATGGCCCTCGATCCCCAAGTTTTGCCGGATCCCTGTGTCATCATCGACGGTGGCTACCCAAAGAACATCGCCTCCAGCTTGCAGCGAAAGGGACTCTACGTCATTGACGGGGGGATGGTGGAGCACTCTTTGGATATTGAATGGAACATCATGCAGTTTTTGAATGTGGCCAACCCGGCCCGTCAGCTTTTTGCCTGCTTTGCTGAATCCATGCTGCTGGAGTTTGAGGGGCTGTACACCAATTTCAGTTGGGGCCGTAATTTGATCACCCTTGAGAAATTGGATCTGATCGGGCAGCTTTCCCGCAAGCATGGGTTCCGCCCCCTCATGCCCGAAGCCTAATTGAGATTCAAAATGAAGAAAGCCTCAGCCCCAGCAGAGGTGCTGGCCCTGGTCAGGTCAATCACCAATCGAGTAAACTACCCGACACCAACCGCTAGGCGGTACGGAGCGGGCTTTTAGTAGCCCTGCAGTTAGCAAGCCAACCACGAGCCTCTGGGGTGGTTTACTGCACCCCCAATCGACCGTTACCAGTGCCTTAAAAAAAACCGTTTCTGGTGCCCGCAGTATTATTATAGCATTCCTCCCAACACTGACTTTATAGGTACAGTGCGGGGCTCCTGCAATTTCTAGCTGAAGACCAAACGCCGAGAGACGGTCGCCATGCCCCAGTCCTTTACTGCCCACCTTTGGCAAGCCATTCAGCCCATCTACAAGCAAATCCTCGATCACCCCTTCAACCGAGAGTTGGCAGCGGGCAGCCTATCGCGGCAGCGGTTCCAGTTTTACTTGCAGCAGGATGCTCTTTATCTCACCGACTTTGCCCGCGCCCTGGCCTTGATTGGAGCTCGTTCCGAAGGGGCTGAGCAGGTGGTGAGTTTCTTGAACTTTGCCCTGGGAGCCATTGTGGCCGAACGCAGCCTGCACGAAAGCTATTTTCGCCTCTACGACATTCAACCCGAAACAGCCTATGCCCCTGCCTGCTTCGCCTATACCCGTTTTTTGTTGGCTGCGGCGGCTGTGGATCCCTATGAGGTGGCCATTGCCGCTGTGCTGCCCTGCTTTTGGATCTACCGAGAGGTGGGATCCACCATCTATCGCACCGCGCAGCCTGACAATCCCTACCAACAGTGGATCGACACCTACGCCGGGGAAGAATTTGCCCAAGTGGTGCAGCAGGCTTTGGACATCACCGACTCCGTCGCTCAGCAGGCTACAGAACCGCTGCGGGAAAAGATGAGGGCAGCTTTTGTCACTGCCTCCCGGTTGGAATGGCTGTTTTGGGACAGTGCCTATCGCCTCGAATCTTGGCAACCCGCCTAATCCTCAGCCGGTCGGGCTGGCTTACCAGACAGCAACTGCTGGGCTTGCGCGAAAACGGCATCCAACATCGGCTCCGTCAGCAGCCGTGTGGCCGTGTTGCGCCGGCTGGGATGGTAAGACGCCAGCAAATAGCGACCCTCTGCCAGGGGAATAACGCAGTTGTGGCCAAAGCGGGGACGGAGCCTGAGAGGTGGCAAGAGCGTCAGAGCGTGTTGGAAGGCAAAATGCCCCAACGTCAGGATCACTCGCACCTGGGTTAGCAGCTCCAGCTCTTGCTTCAGGTAGCCCAGGCAGGTCTTGGCTTCTATGGCGGTGGGGCGGTTCTCCGGGGGCACACAGCGCACCACTGCCGAGATGTAGCAATCCTGCAATTGCAGGCCATCCTCTCGGTGGGTAGAGGTGGGCTGATTGGCAAACCCGGCTCGGTACAGGGCGCGAAACAGCCAGTCCCCGCTGGGATCCCCGGTAAACACGCGCCCGGTGCGGTTGCCCCCATGGGCTGCCGGCGCCAACCCGATCACCCACAGCCGCGCCTGCGGATCCCCAAATCCCGGAACGGGCTTGCCCCAGTAGGACTGCTCCCGAAAACGGGCCACCTTCTGAAGGGCGACTGACTCTCGCCAAGCCACCAAGCGGGGACAGCGGCAGCAACTGACGATTTCAGCTTGCAAAGTGGCCCAATCCTGGATCCCCAGCGCCCTACTCCTCCTCCTCGTCGTCATCCTCCTCTAGCTCGTCGAAGGCAGGGGTGGAATCGTCGATCAATTGATCATCTTCCAAGATCAAACGAGGCGGCAGCTCCGGCAACACCGCAGGCTCTTCCTCCTCTTCGTCAGGCTCCGGCTCGGCGGCAATCTCCTCGTAGGTGGTGAAGCCCGTGCCTGCCGGGATCAGGCGCCCGATGATCACGTTTTCTTTCAACCCGCGCAGCCAGTCGGATTTGCCCTCGATGGCCGCCTCTGTAAGCACGCGGGTGGTTTCCTGGAAGCTGGCCGCTGAGATGAAGCTGTCGGTATTCAAGCTGGCCTTGGTGATCCCCAGCAGGACGGGCGTGTATTTGGCCGGCGCTCCTCCAGTAATGGCCATGGTGGCGTTGGTCTGCTGGATTTCCCGCAACTCCACCAGCTCGCCCGGCAGCAGGATGGTGTCGCCGCCATCATCCACCCGCACCTTGGAGGTCATCTGGCGCACCACGATCTCGATGTGTTTGTCGGAGATCTCCACCCCCTGGGAGCGGTAGACGTTCTGCACTTCGTTGACAAAGAAGCGCTGCACCTCCCGCAGAGCCAACCGTGCGGCTTGGTCATCTCCCAAGGTTTGGCGATGGTACTCGTAGTAGATCTCCAAGAGGTCGTGGGGGTTGGCAGGGCCATCGGTAAGGGGATCCCCCACCCCCACCGGCTGTCCATCTACCACGATTAAGCTCTGCCCCGGCAGCCCAGGATAGTCTCTAACCGTGCCATCGGCTTCGATGACCTTGAGATCTGGCTCTTCTCCCCGCCAGCTCAGTTGAACGGTGCCGGGCCGCTTGGCCAGAACACACATTTCCTTGGGCTTGCGGGCCTCCAGCAGCTCCTCAATCCGTGGCAGACCCTGGATGATGTCCCCTGTCTTGGCCCGCTCGAACACCAAGAGGGCCAGAGAATCCCCCCGCTGCACCAGATCGCCATTCCGTACCTGCAGGATGGCACCCGCAGAAACCAAGTAGGGCCGCGCCATCCGCAACAGGACTTGGCCGTCCGTTATCTGCATCACCTGTCCTGACTGTGGAGAAGGGATCCCGGGAGCAAGCTCGTCCCCAGCCCGCACCAGCGCCCCCACTTCCACATTGGCTGGGCCCGTCAGGGGCACCTGCACCAGATCGTCGTCGGTAATCACCAGCACCCGCCGTACCACCTCCGCTCCCTCGCGGATTCCTTGGACGATCCCGGCCTTTTTGGCTTGGATTTCGGTGCGGGCGATAACATCTCCGCTGGCGATGGAGTCTCCTTCCTTCACCAACAGCCGCGTGTGGGTACTCCCCTGCGTCAGATCCGCTTCCACGTCGCGGCGCAGCAACAGGGTTTCCAGAATCACCAGTTGCAGGCGGCGAATATCTGGATCCTTCTCATCTTGGATCAGCTCGATATCGGCCTTCAGTTGTGGGGCGTCGGTATCGATTTCCAGCACCAGTTGGGTGCGTAGGAGTTCTACAGGGCCTACTGACTTCACCCGCTCCCCATCTTTGAAGGGAACCCGCTGCACCGCCCGCAGACGAATGGAGCGACCGGACTCGCTGGTGGACTCTTGAGTGGGCACCAAGGGCCGGTCGGGGATCTCGTACTCCTGCACCGGACGCAGCAGCAAGCCTGGGCCTTCGGGAGTTTCCACGTGTTCCAGGTAGACCAGTCGGTCGGGAACGATGCTGCTGAGCACCGGTTGCCCGGGCTGGATCAGGGTGCCACTTTTCACTTCCAAGTCGGCGGGGTTGTCCACCAGATGCAGGGATCCCGGCTTGATGACAATCTCCCGCAGAATGTCGTTCTTCTGGATGACTTCGACAACACCGGCATTCTGGCAAAAGATGTCTTTCACCACCTCAGTGCCTGCTTCCACATACTGGCCATCGTCCACGTTCAGCAGGGAGATGTCCTTGTTCACCTCGTGGGTCTCTTCTGGGATCCACAGCAGGGTGCCGCCCTGGATGACTTCGTAACCTTGCTTGGCCTTGCCGCGCCGTGCCACCTCAATGCCGGCGAACTTCACCAAGCCTCCCGTCTGACTGCGGAAGTGGTTGTCGATCAGCTCCGCCACCACCTCATCGTTGCCCACTTTGGTGCCCGGAGTAGCCTTGAGAACAAAGGTCTGCCCACTGGAAGTGTCCAGCAAAAATTGTTCCCGCCCCTGGTGGGATTCCACCCGTACCCGTGCTTCCCGCAACACCACCGAAGCGTTGATGATCTCCACCTCGCGCCCACTTCTGGTGTCGCTGCGCTCCGGTAGCCGCACAATGCCGCCATGCTCCGTCACCAGCGAGGTTTCGGCGATCACATCCCCCGCCTGCACCCGATCCCCGTTTTTCACCACCGGCTCGGCCCCCGGAGGCAGGTTGTACACCTGTCCAGACATCACCCAGATCAATCCCTGCCGCTGGGCAGTGTAGGTGGTGTTACCCTGGCGGTCAGTCTTCTCCTCGATGGGCAGATCGGCAAAGCGAATTTCTCCAGCCAGGTCGGCCACCACCTCTTTCTGGGCTTTCTCGGTGCTCTTACGGCTGGCCTTGGCCAGGGACACCTCTGCAATCAACTGATCCCGCTGCACCTGGGCTCCGTCCCGCACCAGCAGGGTGGATCCCTGAGTCATGTCGAAGGACTCCCGTTGACCGTCTGGGCCTTCCAAGATGATTTGGTTGTTTACCTCCACTTGTAGAGCATCGTCGCCGTGGCGGGTACGGAAGGGGCGGGTGCGCAGATTTTTCGGGAACCGCACCACACCCGCAAAGGGGGCGCGAATTTGGCGGGCCACCTCCCCTGTAAACACGCCTCCCGTGTGGAAGGTGCGCATGGTCAACTGGGTGCCCGGCTCCCCAATCGATTGGGCGGCGATGATCCCGACCGCTTCCCCCAGATCCACCAGGCGGGAATGGGCCAAGCTCCAGCCATAACACATCCGGCACACGGAGCGGTTGGCTTCACAGGTGAGGGGAGAACGCACCATCACCTGGCGGATGCCAGCCTCTGCAATGGTTCTAGCCAAGTCGTGATCCACTTCTTGGTTGCGGCGGGCGAGGATCTCCTGGGTTTGTGGATGCACCACGTCGCGCGCCAACACTCGGCCCACCAAGCGCTCCTCCAGAGACACCACCACCTTGTCCCCGTCCATCAGGTATTCCAGAAGGATGCCCTGCTCAGTGCCGCAGTCGGATTCCCGCACGATCACATCCTGAGACACGTCCACCAAACGGCGGGTGAGGTAGCCGGAGTCGGCGGTGCGCAGAGCCGTATCCACTAAACCCTTGCGGGCCCCATAGGAAGAGATGATGTATTCGGTAACGGTCAGGCCCTCGCGGAAATTGGTTTTGATGGGCAAATCGATGATCCTCCCCTGGGGGTTGGCCATCAGGCCGCGCATGCCCACCAACTGCCGTACCTGGGAGACATTCCCCCTCGCCCCCGAGTTGGCCATCATGTAGACGGAGTTAAGGGGATCGTTCTGGCGGAAGTTGCTGAGCATCTCCTCCTTGATCTGGTCGTTGATCTGGTTCCAGGTGTCGATCACCTTTTGGTAGCGCTCCACCTCTGTGATTTCTCCACGGGTATAGCGCTCGGTGGCCGCCTCGATCTCGGCTTCCGCTTGTGCCAACAACTGCCGCTTGCTGGGGGGAACGCGCAGATCTTCGACGCTGATGGAGACGGCTGCCTGGGTGGCGTATTTGAAGCCCAGGGTCTTCAGAGCATCCGCCATCTGAGCGGTGCGGGCTGTGCCGTAGCGGGCAAAAGACCAAGCAATTAGGTTGCGCAGCTCTTTTTTGCCAATTTGATAGTTGCGAAAGGGCACAGGGGGCAAGGGGGTGTCGGCTTTGTTGCCGTCGGCAGCCTGCCGCGCCAGGCCAGCGGAAAATCGTCCTTTTTCGCTCATGATGCCTCGCTAGAGAGAAGAGGAGAGAGGGGAGAGAAGAGCCGTCCTACGGCAGGGGATGAACTACGCAGACAAAATATCTTGCACGGTCTTGTTAAAAATGATCCGGCCTGGCGTGGTGCGAATGTACTGGCTGATCACGTTGCCGTCTTGATCCTCGCGGATACGGCGGTAGTTGGTGATCTTGAGGCGGATGCCGCCCGGTTCTTCGATGATTTGCGGCTCGGACTCTTTTTCGCCCTTGCCCAACTCCATCGGGCCGTGGTAGCGCACCCAGACCTTGCTGTGCAGGCCGATGGCGCCGCGGTCGTAGGCGATGAGAGCATCTTCCAAGCTGGCGAAGAAGCGATCGCCAAGATCGGGCTGGTGGGGGTTATCTGCCGTCAGGTAGTAGCATCCCAGCACCATATCTTGGCTGGGGGTGATGATGGGAGCGCCGGTGGCCGGGGAGAGGATGTTGTTGGTGGCCAGCATCAGCAGGCGCGCTTCCGCCTGGGCTTCCAACGACAGGGGCACATGCACCGCCATCTGGTCGCCGTCGAAGTCAGCATTGAAGGCGGGGCAAACCAGAGGGTGAAGTTGAATCGCCCTTCCCTCCACCAGGATTGGCTCAAAAGCTTGGATCCCCAGGCGGTGCAGGGTGGGGGCACGGTTGAGCAAGACGGGGTGGCCGTCGATCACCTCTTCCAGCACATCCCAAATCTGTGGGTCATTGCTCTGGATCATCTTTTTGGCAGCCTTGATGTTGTTGACAATGCCCCGCTTGATCAATTTGTGGATGACAAAGGGCTGGAACAGCTCGATGGCCATCTCTTTGGGCAGGCCACACTGGTGCATGCGCAGGTTGGGCCCCACCACGATCACCGAACGCCCGGAGTAGTCCACCCGTTTGCCCAACAGGTTTTGCCGGAAGCGCCCCTGTTTGCCCTCGATGATGTCGGAGAGGGACTTGAGGGGACGGTTGTTGGCCCCCGCCACTACGCGCCCCCGCCGACCGTTGTCGATCAGCGCGTCCACCGCCTCCTGGAGCATGCGCTTTTCGTTGCGCACAATGATCTCCGGTGCCATGATCTCCTGCAGCCGGGCCAGACGGTTGTTGCGGTTGATCACACGACGGTAGAGATCGTTGAGGTCGCTGGTGGCAAAGCGGCCCCCATCCAACTGCACCATGGGACGCAAATCCGGCGGGATCACCGGCAGCACCCGCAACACCATCCACTCCGGACGGGATCCGGTGGCGATGAAGTTGTCGATTACCCGCAGCCGCTTGATCAGGCGTGCCCGCTTTTGGCCGCGAGCAGTGGTGATCTCCTCCCGCAGTTGCTCCGCCTCTTTTTCCAGGTCGATATCCTTGAGCAGGCGCTCGATGGCCTCCGCCCCGATCATCGCCCAGTTCTCCGGCAGTTGCAGTTCGGATCCCTCCTCGTACATCTGATCTTCGATCTCGAGGAATTGATCCTCCGTCAGCAGTTGTTTGTAGGAGAGATTCTGGGCATTGCCCGGATCCACCACTACGTAGGCGTTGAAGTATACCACCTGCTCCACATCCCGCAGCGGCATATCCAACAGGGTGGCGATGTGGCTGGGGATCCCTTTCAAATACCAAACGTGGGTGACCGGAGCGGCCAACTTGATGTAGCCCATGCGGTGGCGGCGCACCCGCGACTCGGTCACCTCCACCCCACAGCGCTCGCAGACGATCCCCCGATGCCGTACCCGCTTGTACTTACCGCAGTGGCATTCCCAGTCTTTGGCCGGCCCAAAGATGCGCTCACAGAAAAGACCATCCATCTCCGGCTTGAGGGTGCGGTAATTGATGGTCTCGGGCTTGGTGACTTCCCCCACCACTTGACCATTGGGCAGGGTGCGCTGGCCCCACTCCATGATCCGTTCTGGAGAAGCCAAGCCAATTTTGACATAGTCAAAGCGTTGCTCTGTTTTGGCCATCGCCGTTTTCCTCCTGGCTTGCTGAACCCAAAGGAGAGGGAAGCCCCACCCTCCTTCGTGGGTTGAAGGGGATCCCCGTCACGTTCGCGTCAGGGGTGGGGAGCGCTCTCAACCCTCAAAAGTCCTCTTCCTCCTCCTCGTCCTCATCTTCCTCAAGGCTGCGGCTGGCATTCGCGTCAGCGGTGCGGAGCACTCTGGTAAAGGCGGGTGATGGCGAGAGATCCTCAGACGTAACCGATTCATAGGTGGGTCGAGAGGGAGTGTGACGGTTGGAAGTATCGGCCATCAGATCCACTTCCACATCGTGGGTTTGCCCTTCGCTGTCCACCTCCACCTTGTGTACAGACACATCTAGGCAGAGGGACTGCAACTCCCGTACCAGCACCTTGAAGGACTCCGGCGTGCCGGGTCGAGGGATGGGCTTGCCCTTGACAATGGCGTTGAGAGCCTCGTTGCGCCCCACCATGTCGTCGGACTTGACGGTGAGCAACTCCTGCAGGATGTAGGCTGCCCCAAACGCCTCCAAAGCCCACACCTCCATCTCCCCAAAGCGCTGGCCGCCCTGCTGCGCCTTGCCCCCCAGCGGTTGCTGGGTCACCAAAGAATAGGGGCCGGTGGAGCGGGCATGGATCTTGTCATCCACCAAGTGCACCAGCTTCAGCATGTAGGCGCGGCCCACCGTAACGGGCTGGTCGAAGGGCTCCCCGGTGCGACCATCAAACACCTGGATTTTGCCGCAGTACCTGCCTTCCGGGTTGAAGATCCAGTCCTTGCCGGTCTTCTCTCGGGCTTCCCTCAGCTTGGCCTCCACCGTCAGACGGGAGGCTTCTAAACCGTGCATCTCATCAAAGGGCATCAGCTTGAAGCGCACTCCCAGATGTTCTGCTGCCCAGCCCAGCAGGCACTCGTACACTTGGCCCACGTTCATGCGAGAGGGCACCCCCAAGGGGTTGAGCACCACATCCACCGGTGTGCCGTCCGCCAGGTAGGGCATGTCCTCAATCGGCAAGATGCGGGAGATGATGCCTTTGTTGCCGTGACGGCCCGCGATCTTGTCCCCCACCTGGATTTTGCGCTTGAGGGCGATGTAGACCCGCACCACCATGTTGGCGCCGGGAGGCAGCTCATCCCCCTGTTCGCGGGTAAAGATGCGCACATCTACCACCCGACCGCGCTCGCCGTTGGGCACCCGCAGCGAGTTGTCCCGCACATCCCGAGCCTTTTCCCCGAAAATGGCCCGCAATAGCCGCTCTTCTGGGGGCTGATCCGACTCCCCTTTGGGGGTGACTTTGCCCACCAAAATGTCGCCGGCCTCCACCCAAGCCCCAATGCGCACAATGCCGTTTTCATCCAGGTCGCGCAGGGCATCTTCCCCCACGTTGGGGATCTCGCGGGTAATCTCCTCAGGGCCCAGTTTGGTTTGCCGGGCCTCGATCTCGTGCTTCTCGATGTGTACCGAGGTAAAGACATCGTCGTAGACCAGCCGCTCGCTGATCAAGATGGCATCTTCGTAGTTGTAGCCCTCCCAGGGCATGTAGGCCACCAACACGTTTTGGCCCAAAGCCAACTCGCCCCCTTCGGTCGCCGGGCCATCCGCCAGCACCTGGCCAGCCACCACCCGATCCCCCGTATAGACAAGGGGACGCTGGTTGAGGCAGGTGTCTTGGTTGGAGCGCTGGTATTTCTGCAGGCGATAGACAATTGGATCCCCGCCGTCGTCTGGCCGCACCACGATTTCGTCGGCAGAGACATAGGTCACCACGCCATTGGTGCGCGACACCACCACCATGCCGGAGTCGCGTGCCGCCTGGGCTTCCAGGCCAGTGCCCACATAGGGCCGATCCGGCTTAAGCAGGGGTACCGCCTGCCGCTGCATGTTTGCTCCCATCAAGGCACGGTTGGCGTCATCGTGCTCCAGGAAGGGGATCAAGGAGGTGGCCACCGAGATGACCTGCACCGGCGCCACTTGGACGTAGTGCACTTCTGTGGGGTGGGCGGTGGTGAACTCTTGGCGGTAGCGCACCGGCACCAAATCGGCAGTGATGCGGCCCTCGGCATCCACCGGCACATCCCCCGGGGCCACGCGGTACTCGTCCTCTTCGTCAGCGGTGAGGTAGACCATGCCCAGATCTTTGCGCACCACGCCGTTCTCGACCCGGTAATAGGGGCTTTCGATAAAGCCGTACTGGTTGACGCGGGCGTGGGTGGCCAGGGATCCAATCAACCCGGCGTTGGGGCCTTCTGGAGTTTCGATGGGGCAGATGCGGCCGTAGTGGCTGGGGTGGATATCCCGCACCGCAAAGCCGGCCCGTTCCCGACTTAGGCCGCCGGGGCCCAGGGCAGATAACCGGCGCTTGTGGGTCAGCTCCGCCAGGGGATTGGTCTGATCCATGAACTGGGAGAGCTGGCTGGAGCCGAAGAACTCCTTAATGGCCGCCACCAAGGGTTTGGGGTTGACCAAAGAGGCCGGGGTGAGGTTTTCCGACTCGGAGACTGTCATCCGTTCTCGGATGATCCGCTCCAGGCGATTCAGGCCCACCCGCACCTGGTTTTGCAGCAGCTCGCCCACGGAGCGCACGCGGCGGTTGCCCAGGTGGTCGATGTCGTCCACATGGCCGATGTCGTACTCCAAATTGATCAGGTAGTCGATGACGGCCAAAATGTCGGTGACGGTAAGCACCCGCACACTTTCGGCTACGTTTAAATTTAACTTTTTGTTCAGCTTGTAGCGCCCTACCCGGCCCAAATCGTAGCGTTTGGGGTCGAAGAAGCGGGATTCCAGCAACTGCTGGCCACCCGATACGGTGGGGGGTTCCCCGGGCCGCAACTTGCGGTACAGCTCCATTAGGGCTTCTTCTTCGGTGTAGGGCCCCTCTTTCTCCATGGTTTTCTGGAAGAATTCGGGGTGGCGCAGGTTGTCGTAAATCTCGGAGTCGCTCAGGCCCAAGGCTTTCAGCAGAACTGCCGCCGAGAGCTTGCGGGTTTTGTCGATGCGCACCCACACCAGGCCGTTTTTGTCGGTCTCGAACTTCAGCCAGGCACCGCGGTTGGGGATGAGGCTGGCGCTGTAGGTGCGACGCCCGCTTTTGTCCAGCTCCGATTTGTAATAGACGCCGGGGCTGCGCACAATTTGGTTGACGATCACCCGCTCGGCGCCGTTGATGATGAAGGTGCCCCGATCCGTCATCAAGGGCAGTTCGCCGATGAAGACGTCCATGTCTTTGATCTCGCCGGTCTCTTTGTTGATCAGGCGAGTGGGCACCCGGATCTGCGCTTGATAGGTGGCATCCCGCCGCTTGGCCTCCTCGGGGTCGTAGCGGGGGCGGTTGATCTTGTACCCTTTGGAGGGATCCCCAGGGCGATATTCGGGCAGGAAATGCAGCTCCAGCTTGCCGGTGTAATCGACGATGGGGGAAAAGCTGAGAAGCTCCTCTTCAAACCCTTCTCGCAAAAACCACAAGAAACTCTCCCGCTGAATCTCCACCAGGTCAGGAAAGGTAGGAGCGACAGGGGATGGCACTGCTAATTGTGTCATGCGTTGCTCGGGAGGGGTCGCGCTGCAGTCAGGCCTTCCATTATAGAAACCCCGCCAACGATCGTCAACGAACGTTACAAAGGTCGAGGGGCTGTCCGGATCCCTTGAGGGCTCACTTGGAAAATCTCGGCAAAACCGCTTGGGATCCCCTTTTGGCTGCCGGGGCAGGGGCGGTTTCCGCCATGCCTTAAGGATTGTTCACATCCATTCACACTCAAGCAGATTATTCTAATCTTTAACCGTTTTTGCGGATCATCCGCTGCTCCAGCTCGGATTTCCGGTCAACCTTGGGGATCGGAGGGGTGGCTCTGACAGGCTCAGCCAGTCGCCAGGGTGGACGCGGCGCCGGTCTTTGTCGCTTTTGAGATGCACGCTGTTGATGCAGGCTAGGGGGCAAGACGCGGAGCCATCAATCATGAGAAAGGATCGGGAATGGGTTTACAAAGCTTCTCAGGCTGGGGGAACCTCGGGATGGCTTGCGGGTGATCTGCGGGTGATCTAATGAAGCACAGTTTGTTGGCGAGGAGGGTTTTGTGAGTCAAAGCCACAACAATCAGAATAAGAATGATTTGAGTAACCGGGACAACAGCCTGTCGGCCCAGTTGCGGGAGGGCACCAAGCAGTCCCACACTATGGCCGAGAACATGGCCTTTATCAAGTGTTTCCTGAAGGGAGTGGTGGATAAGCGGGCCTACAGCCGCTACCTGGGCAATTTCTACTTTGTCTACAGTGCTCTGGAAGAGGGCTTTGCCCAACTGCGAGAGCACCCGCTGGTGGGCCGGTTCTACTACCCGGAGCTGTGGCGCAAGACCAGCTTGGAGAAGGACTTGAATTATTTTATCGGCCCCAATTGGCGCGCTGTGGTCAAGCCCTCCCCTGCCTGCCAGGTCTATGTCAACCGCATCCGAGAAGTGGTGGAAAAAGATCCACTTCTCCTGATCGCCCACGCCTATACCCGCTACATCGGTGACTTGTCGGGTGGCCAAATCCTCAAAAACATCGCCCGCCGGGCCATGGGCTTGCCGCAGGGGGAAGGAACGGCCTTCTACGATTTCGAGCAGATCCCCCACGAGGGCAAGTTCAAGCAGCGCTACCGTGCCCAGCTGGATGCGTTGGAGCTGGATCAAGCCACCATCGACCGCATTGTGGCAGAGGCCAATTATGCCTTCAAGCTGAACATGGACTTGTTTAGGGAGTTGGAGGGGAATTGGCTGTTGTCGATGGCCCGCTTGGCCTGGAATTCGCTGCTCAGCCAGTTTCAACGCAAGCCCACCCGTTCTGAGGCAGCCGCTCCCAGCTCCTGAGCCCTAGATTCCAGATCTCCCCTCTCCCAGAGGAGAGGGGGTGAGGGCTAGTTACATTCGAGGGTGTCGCGGGTGGCCCGACCAGTTACAGGGTTAACGCCGGTGGCCCGTTCACAGAGGATGGAGAGGGCGTCTTGCCGTATCAACGCATTGGTGAAATCCGCCCCATCAATTTGGATCCCTTCGACTCGGGCCAGCCACATCATGCTGTCCTGCAGTTGCGCTTCTCGCAGATCCGCACCCTGTAAGTTGGCCATGTCCAAAGTGGCCCCCCGCAGGTCGGCCCCGCGCAAGTTGGCTTTGCTGAGATTGGCCCCGAATAGGTTTGCCCCTGCCGCCTTCACGTGGCTGAGATCGCTTTGGCGCAGGTTGGCCTTGAGAAACTTCCAGCCGCTCAGGTCTTGCCCTGAAAAGCTCACCCCCTGCAGATCTCGTTTGGTGTAGTCCTCTGCCTGGGCCGGGGATCCCAGCGGAGTAACCCCCAGGCAGAGTATCAGCCCGCAAAGCACCATCCCCCGCAGGAAACGGCTCAGCCAAGACCGCCTCGCCAGAACCGAAGCCAGCCAAGCAACAGACATCGTGGATCCCTCCCTCAAGGAAACCTCCATGGCTTGGGAATTGCTTCTGGTTTTATCTTACCGGATAGGGATCCCGCCGGCAGGTTGGGCTATCATGAACTACCCCACCGCATAGGCGGATGGGGTTTCTGATGCCCCATCCCCTTGACGGCAGGATTTTAGTCTCTTCCTCTGCCCCAGGTGCTTCATAGCCCCGCAGGACTTTGAAGTAGAGCTGAAGCATCCAAGACTCACGAGGCCGGTTCCCAACCCCGGTTGCCGATTAGTGGCAACGTTGTACATCACCATCACCGAGCCCCGATCCCTCGGGATTTCAAACCCACAACCAGAGCAGACATGATAGCGGTTGCTCAAGTCCGCCCACTCCTTGTGGACTGCCCCGCACTTGGGACAGCGTTGCGAGGGCTTGAGGGTTTGCGTAGGAAACATGAGAACTAAACCACCTTTCTGCTCGATTTTGTAGGTAATCATTCGGTTGAGGGTACCAAACCCCACCGACAGAATGGACTTGTTTAGCCCTGCCTTGCGCTTCCCACCCTTGCGGGTCATCCCTTTGACATGCAACTTCTCCGTTACGCCGACGTCATAACGACGAGCTATCTCTGACGTAACTTTGTGTTGCCAGTCTCTTCTCTGACGAGCAGCCTTTGCTTGCAGTTGCGCTTCCCGCCGGTGAATTTTCTTCCATCTCCTGGAAGCCTTTACGCCCTTTTTAGGGGCACGCTTTCTGCGCTTCAGTCTGGCGACTCTGCGAATCTTCTCCTCACTCCGCTGGGTAAAGCGGGGATTAGTAATCTCCCGAAACTCCGCCCCGTCAAACAACGTCAGGGCGGTCTCTGTACCCAGGTCATAGGCAACGATGGACTCGTACTGCAAATCCGACTGTGAACCAAACTTAGGTTCAGGTATCGCCACCTCGACCGTAAACGAAGCGAACCACTGCCGCCGGGACGGCTTGTAGACGATAGTCAGCGTTGTTGGCACGCCCCAATGCTTGGCTTGACCGCGCATTTTCAGCGTAATGCCCAAGTCATTGAGTGTGACCGTGCCATGCTTTCCCGTGCTGTTGACCTTCCACCCCGACCGGGCAGGATACGTCCAGCCCGAATACCGGCGAATGGACTTGAATCTTGGCTTCCTACTCAGTCCTTGGAAAAACCGTTGGTAAGCATAATCCACCCGCTTGACGGTGGCTTGCAGGGCTTGGGAGTTCAGTTGGGCAAACTCCACCCACACCTGCTTGAATTCGGGGAGTAGGTTCTGCTGTTCCAGGTAGGTCACCGTTCGGCGGTGGAGCTTGTACTCGGTTTCCCGGTGGCTGACACAGGCGTTGTAGAGGTAGCAGTGCAGACGACGAGCCTCGAGCAAAGCCTTTTCCTGAGCTTTGCTGGGATACAGTCGAAAGGTCTGCCTTCTGGTTGCCATATGCGTTATCCTACCCCCACCTGCCCCAGTTCTGAGTGCTCCACAAATCCAGTGGCGCTATCCATCGCCACCCTACAGAGGGTGGGGAATTCCGCGCGTTTTGTTAAAGTCTTCTACAGACCAGATCCGCGATTGGCGAGGGGGCGACAGGGATCCATGTCCGAGATCGAGGTCTTCGATGCGGAGCAGTTGGCCGGGCTGATCGAGGGTCTGGCAGAGGCGATCGGCAGGGATCATCCCCACCTCCAAAAGTTGACGTTGATCGGCATTCGCACCCGGGGAGTTCCCCTGGCCTACCGCCTGCGGGATCGGATTGCCACTCTGCTGGGGATCCCGCCCCAAGTGGGGGAGCTGGACATCACTTTTTTCCGCGACGATTTGAGCGCCGGCGGGTTGCGCACCCCCGATCGCAGCGAAATGCCGCGTGACCTGACCGGCCAAGAAGTGGTGCTGGTGGATGATGTTATCTTTCGCGGTCGCACCGTGCGAGCAGCTTTGGAGGCTCTAAACCACTTTGGGCGACCGGAACGGGTGCGATTGGCGGTGTTGATCGACCGGGGTCACCGGCAGTTCCCCATCCAGCCCGATTACTGCGGTTGTCAGCTTTCTACAGAACCGGAGCAAATGGTGAGAGTCCATCTGCGGGAAACCGATGCAGAAGAGCGGGTGCTGTTGATAGACAAAACAGCAAAGATTAAACCCTGAGCCAGCGCTGGGGTGCGGTATTTTGGGGATGACCTGCCGAAACTCACTGCCATGTCTTGGTTGCCGGAAACCCGCCGCTACGCTGTTTTGGGCACGGGCGCTTTGGGAGGATTTTATGGGGCGAAATTGCAACAGGCGGGCTTTTCGGTGCATTTTCTGCTGCACAGCGACTATGACCATGTTCGCCAAAGCGGCCTCTGGGTGCAGTCCTGCTGGGGGGATTTTCATTTGCCCCAGGTGAATGCCTACGCAGCCGTGGAGGACATGCCGGCTTGCGAAGGCGTGATCGTGGCTTTGAAAGCCACCCAAAATGCGCTTCTGCCGCACTTGATCCCGCCTGTGTTGGCCGAGAATGGCGTGGTGATCTTGTTGCAAAACGGGCTGGGGGTGGAACCCGAGATTGCCGATTGCGTTGGCCCAGAGCGGGTCATGGGGGGCCTCTGCTTCATCAGCTCCAATAAGGTTGGCCCCGGCCACATTCACCATCTGGATTACGGTTCGGTGCTGCTGGCAGAGTACGGCCCTGGCTATGCCCCCCAAGGGATCACGCCCCGCCTTCAACAAGTTCAAGCCGATTTTCAACGGGCAGGGATCCCGACTTCGCTCTCACCAGATTTGATGTTGGCCCGCTGGCAGAAGTTGGTCTGGAATATTCCCTTCAACGGCCTCTCGGTGGTGTTCAATGCCGATACTCAGCAAATGATTCGAGACCCTGAGGCCCGTGCTTTGGCGGAAACGCTGATGCAGGAGGTGATACAGGGAGCTGCAGCTTGTGATCGCCTGCTTCCCGACTCCCTGATCCAAGAAATGCTCACCAATACCGAGAAAATGGCCCCCTACCGCACCAGCATGAAAATCGACTATGAGCGCAAACGTCCTCTGGAACTGCAGGTGATCTTCGGCAACCCCCTGCAGTACGCTCGACAAGCTGGGATCCATCTGCCACGGGTTGAAATGCTCTACCGACAGTTGCAGGTGTTGGATCGCCTGAATCGAGGGATCCCTGGGGAGCAGCAGGCTTAAGTTTTTCAAGATCCGGCGGAGCGATCCCAGGGCTGGAGCAGGCTTTCTCCTTTGCTTGCGGGTAGACTGAGCCGCAGTCGTGTACTGTTGCTCTGGCTTTATGCCGCTGGGATCCACCCACGATCGCATTACCCTCTGGACGGCCCCCGGCATCACCCTAGCCGCCGGTGTGTTGGGGAACAGCACCACAGTTGCCCTGGCTGTGGGATCCGCCTATCTGTTCAGCGGCCTGATGTTTTCTGGAGATCTGGACACCTGTTCCCGACAGTATCAACGCTGGCTGTTCTTGCGCTGGATTTGGCTGCCCTACCGCAAGTGGATGCGGCATCGCTCCTTTTGGTCTCATGGGCCGATTGTGGGCACCGCCGTGCGGGTGCTGTACTTGAGCCTATGGGCAGGAGGAGCTGGCCTGCTGGGGGCTTGGCTGGGATCCCGGTTGGGCTGGTGGATGTGGCAACCCTGGGTGTGGGGCAGCGATCTCTGGCAATTGCTGCAAGTTCACGCCGAGATGCTCTTTTGGATTGGGATGGGGTTGGAACTGGGATCGGTGAACCACAGCCTAAGCGACTGGATGGTCTCCCGCTGGAAACGCTGGCGCAGAAAACGCCGTCAGGTTCGATCTCCTGCCAGGCGACTCAGCTATCGTGGCTAGGGATCCATTGGGCCAAGGTTTGATTTTTCGCCCGCCACGGCATTTGAATGGCAGTGAGGTTACCTACTGTTCCGCAACGCGTAGTCATTTATCTCACCGTCAAGGTGAAACAAACGACCGGTTGCTTCCTGCTAAGGCCTCCGGCCCGCTGCGCGAGCAGTTGAAATAGAGGGTAATAAGAACCACGACTGCTATCAGCCCCTCACCCCCCCTTGAACCTGTGCTGTGCCCACAACTCCGCGACCTATCCTCTCAAGAGGGCTGAAACTGCAAATCTTGGCCAATTACCCTTTAGCCCAGGTACTCTGCTTGTGGCCATTTCGATTCAAACTGGGACACTGCACCCATACCTAAAGCCTTGAATACAGGGAATCAGAAGGCTCTCCTCAGTAGCCCAAGCGTCTCACCCTAACTTGAAACGACTACTTGAAGCAGTTTTGTCAAGAACATTTCCTCTTACGTTGGCTAGGTATTGCAATTCAATCTCAATAAAGCTATGCTGTTACTCAGTTGAGTGGTGGAGTCATATCCATCAGTCTTCCTCTCTTGTCTTGGATGCGGCAGGGATCCTGTGCTGGCAGAGCTGGCCATCTGCGTCAGCAGGGATCCCTTTTTCTCCTCTCCAAGGCTAAGCAAGGTTCTGTGCTAATGAGAGTCAGAATCAGTTGATAGAGAGATTTTTTGCTTGCTCATGTCAATCTGTGGAGGTGGCAGTGTAAAGGAGCAACAGCGGCTGAGGGTTATGGCTTTGGAAGGGGGCAATCTGGCTTCGGGAACCGGAAGACAAGACCGAATACAAAGATTGCTGCTCTAGTTTCCTTTGCAAACTTGTCAGAAGCTAAGGAAAAAGACCAACCTTTTGGGACAAACTGTCTGTCCTATGTCTTGTTTTGTCGTTCAAAAATTTATGTTGGGCTCAAGAGAAACTCTAGAAAAAAGTTGAATCAGGTGGAAGAATCAGTTAGAATCTAGCTGGCGTTAACGCTAACCGCGACGAAGAGACTGGAGGGAGGAAAGCCTAACAGCCTCTCTCCTTTTTTCTGTAGGGGTTACCCTCACTCTCAAACCCCATCTCATGAGAAGGGAGGAAGACCAAATACCCTATGACTTGAAATAGCAGCATTTTCATTAACTTTTGTTTTACTCTCTATGCCAAGCTTGATACTAAGCTAAAGAGTTGCTCCTCGATCTTGTAACCATTGGACAGCCAGCCTGTGTTGGCGTTTTTGTGCATAGGCTAAGGGGGTATGCCCATCTTCATTGCGAGGGTTTAGTTCGGCTCCATTTTCCAGCAAAAGCTCCAGGATTTCGATGTGTCCTTCCCAAGCAGCCCAGTGCATCGGTGTCGCCCCGAATCGGTTGCGTGCATTCACATTGGCCCCGTACAAGAGCAGAAAGCGAGCGATGCCCAAATCCCCTCGGGTGGCGGCTTCATGCAGAGGGGTTCGGCCTGTTTCGTCAGTGGCATCCACCGGCGCTCCCTTGGATAGTAGGCGGGCCAGAATGCTTTTTCGACCGGTGGCTGTGGCCCAGTGGAGAACACGACCAGTGTTGGCTCCCTTCTGGATGAGCAGACCGATTACCTCCGCCTGATCGGTTAAAGCAGCCCGCTGGAGAGGGGTATAGCCATGGTTATCTGGGAGATTGATATCACTGCCTGCCCTCAAGAGACGCTCCACCAGCTTGACCTGGCCGCTGTCGGCAGCCAAATGGAGAGGGGTAGCACCTGTGGGATCTAAGGCATTGGGGGAGGCGCCATATACTAAGAGCAAGTCCAGCAGTCCCAGATGGCCAAGGAGTGTCGCTTTATGAAGCAAAGTCATTCCCTGAGCATCGACAGCATTCACATCTTCCCCCCGCTGCAAATGGGCCAATAATTGTTTTAGATCTCGATTGGCAAGAGCTTGATGAAGCGATTCACTCATAACAGATAGAAATAAAAAAGCCAAGTTGCAATGAAGTTGGGCAACAGGAAGGGATCCTCGATAGGCCGGAATGGAGGCTCCAAACAACTTGGGCAAAGTCTAACACTGGATCCCTGCTGCTGAGGGAAGCGGGAGAACCAAGCGCTTGGTGGGATCCCTTGGTCAAGCCGGGGCCGCAGCGATAGACTAGAGCTGGTTTTTGGCCAGGTCTTTTCCCGATCCCTTAGTTGCGCCACTGTTTATGGATTACTACGCGATCCTGAACCTATCTCCTGCAGCGGACATTGAAGAGATTAAACAGGCGTTTCGACGGTTGGCGCGGCAGTTTCACCCTGATGTGGCAGGGGAGGGATCCCGAGAGCGTTTCCAACAAATCCACCAGGCCTACCAAGTGCTGAGCGACCCTGAGCAGCGGCGGCGCTACGATGCACAACGTCAATCTGCACAACGTCAATCTCCACCCAGCTCTCCTGCTGCCGGCGAAAGGCGGGTGGTCATTCGCAGCATAGGCCCCTCATCGGCAGAGCAGCCCAATCCGGAAGGGCTCAAGGAGGGGATTGCCCGCGTCAAGGCAGCCTGGCGGGAGCGGAAGTTGCCCACGGCGGTGGCCCAGGCGGAGGCGCTGCTGAAACGGTTTCCCAACTCCAGCGAGGCCATCCACATCTTGGCGTTGGCCTACCAGCGCTTCGGCAACCATTTGATCTACGAGGGGCGCTATCAGCAGGCGGAAGCCTACTTGAGAAAAGCTTTGGCCACGGAGCCGCACAACCGAGAATTGGCCTTTGAAATCAAGCGAGATTTAGCCCGTCTGGGCATTCGGGAGGGATCCCGCTAACTTGCCTGCGTTGGGATCCCCAACGTCTGAGCTGCCCACTGCCGGAGTTGTTGGCGGTTGACTTTGCCCTGAGGGTTGCGCGGGATCCCCGTACACCACAGCCAGTGCTTCGGATGCTTGAAGGGACTCAGTTGGCGGCTTAGGTGTTGCTTCAGGTGCATTTCCAGCTCTTTGGGGATCCCCGTTTTGGGGACGACCACCGCCACCACCTGCTGCCCCCATTCGGCATCCGGTAGGCCCAACACGCACACATCTTCCACCCAGCCGCTGGCTCGGATCTCCCCTTCCACTTCTGCAGCCATCACCTTTTCCCCGCCGGTTAGGATTAGGTCATCGGCTCGACCTAACCAATAGAGGGATCCCTGTCGGTCTAGATAGCCCAAATCGCCGGGGGTAAAGCCTTGCTGTTGCCCTTCGCGTAAGCGGTGCGTAGCACTTAGGTGCGGGTAGTAGCCCAGTGCCAGCGACTCTGCCTGAATGTGAATGTAGCCTACAGCATGGCTGGGCAGGGGATCCCCTTTTTCGCTGCGGATCTGGAGCGTGGCGTGGGGCAGAGGCCGACCCAGACTGTCGCTCCCTTGCCAAAAGGCTTCTGGCAGTAACGTACACACCTGGGAGGCGGTCTCGGTCATACCGTAGGTGAGGGCAAGGGGAAGGTGAAGTTGCCGGGCCTGTTGCCGCAAGCTGGGCCAGGTGGGGCCACCGCCGACCAAAATGGCCCGAAATTGGCGCAGGCTCTCCAAAACTCCCGGATGGGCGCTGAGCAACAGCCGTTGCAACTGAGTGGGCACCAGCGATAGAAAGCTCCCCGGCAAAGGGGGATCCCAAGCCTTGGCCTGCTGTTGCCGTTTCCAATCCCAGACAACCCACTGCCCACCGCTCAGCCAGGAGCGGACTGCCTGCATCAAGCCGCTGACGTGGTACAAGGGCAGAACGCAATAGCTGTGTACAGGCCCGACGGCAAAGTGCTGTTGGTGGGCTTTGGCCGAGGCGCTGAGGGTCAGCCAAGAGTGCATGGCCCATTTTATCTGGCCGCCGGAGCCACCGGTGGGGATGCCGATCAGCGGCCAATGGGAGCTGGGCACAGCTTCCCGCAAATCCCGCAGGCGCGGATTCAAGGGGGCGGGATCCCCTTCCAGTCGGCCCTGGCGCCAGCACCAGCCGGATCCCATATCCGCCAAAGCCTGTCCCCATTCCCGTTCTCCCCAGTGGGGATTACCCAGGAACAGCGGGATCCCCAAGCGTTGGCAGGTCAAAACTGCCGCCCACACCTGCACCGGATCGGAGTCTGCCACCAGCAGGGGAACGGCCTTGTCTGCCAAAGGGCGCAGTTGCTCTTCCAGTTCGGACAGGCGCCCCTTCAAGTCTCCGCCATCCCCGGACAAGACAATTGACCTCATGGGCTATGGGTATGCCATCTCAACGGCTTCGCGGATCCCCTGCATTTTATTAGGGGATCCCCCCTCGATTTCCTTGGCAAGGAACGGTGAGGATAGGTTTGGGCTTGGCTTATCATGATCTAGGTTTGAACTGGGAGGTCTGTGTTGTGATCGAGCCGATTTTGTTGGGGATCGTCTTGGGCATGGTGGTGGTCACCTTGGCGGGCTTATTCGTGGCAGCCTACAGGCAATATCAACGCAGCAATAAGATCGGCCTGTAGGAGCAGCCTTTGGGGGGGTTGGAGAAAACCCATAGGGGAGAGAGAGATTGAGGTGGCATGGCGATGCACTGGCTGCGCACAGTCGCTGCTTTGCGGGAGCAGATAGCCAATTGGCGGGGATCCACCATCGGCTTGGTGCCCACGATGGGATCCCTGCATGAGGGCCATCTCAGCCTAATCCGCCGCTGCCGGCAAGAGTGTGACCACACGGTGGTCAGCATTTTCGTCAATCCGCTGCAATTTGGCCCCAACGAAGACTGGGATCGCTATCCCCGCGACGAGGAGGGGGATCGGGCCTTATGCGAGGCAGCAGGTGTGGATGTGGTCTTTGCCCCTGACCCGCAAGAGATGGGAGCCGACCCCGCAACCGGAAGCGACCGCACCTGGGTCATGCCCCCCGAATCCCTTCTGCAGACCCTCTGCGCCCCCCACCGACCTGGCCACTTTCGCGGTGTAGCCACCATTGTGCTGCAACTGCTGAACCTGGTGCAGCCGCAGCGGGCCTACTTCGGCCAAAAAGACGCCCAGCAACTGGCGATCATTCAGCGTTTGGTTCGGGATCTGCAAATACCCACCACGATTGTTCCCTGCCCCACGGTGCGAGAAGCCGATGGCCTCGCCTGTAGCTCCCGCAACCGCTACCTTTCTGCTGCTGAACGACAGGTGGCTGCCGGGCTGTACCGGGCCTTGCGTCGGGGATATGACCATTGGCAGGCCGGGGATCCCTCAGCAGAAGGGATCCTTGCCGCCGCCCGTGCTGAGCTGGAGCATACCCCAGAGCTGCAACTGCAGTACCTGGAATTGGTGGATCCCCAAACGCTACAGCCGCTGCCGCGGGTGGAAGACAAGGGCCTGCTGGCCATTGCTGCCTATGTGGGGCAGACTCGCCTGATCGACAACCTGCTCCTTTCCCCAGAGCAAGGGGATCCCTCGCCGGAGAGAGTCCAGCATGCGGCACCGCCCTCTTCCGGCACGACCTCTCCCCCGCGTCGCCCGCTGATTGCCATCGACGGCCCGGCTGGAGCCGGAAAATCCACCGTGGCGCGGGCAGTAGCCGCCCAGCTGCAGCTTTTGTACTTGGACACGGGGGCCATGTATCGAGCCATCACCTGGCTGGCACTGCAACGGGGGATCCCTTTGGACGATGCCGAGCAACTCACCCAACTGGCCGCCCAAACCCAGCTCACCCTGCAGAGTGGCACCTCTTCGACAGAGCCGACCCGCATCTGGGCCGATGGCGAAGAAATTACCCAGGCCATTCGCTCTCCGGAAGTGACCCGCTGGGTCTCTCACGTGGCGGCAGTGCCGGGAGTACGCCAGGAGCTGGTGAAGCGGCAACGCAGCATTGGCCGGGATGGCGGTGCTGTCTTGGAGGGGCGGGATATCGGCACCCACGTCTTTCCTGATGCAGAGCTGAAGGTTTTCTTGACCGCTTCTGTTGGGGAGCGGGCGCAGCGTCGGCAACACCAACTCCAAGCCCAAGGGCAAATGGTGCCTCTCGAAGAATTGAAAGCGCAAATCGAGCAGCGGGATCGCCGCGACAGCGAACGGCTCATCTCTCCCTTGCGGCCTGCCCCCGATGCCATCTTGATCGACACAGATCACCTGAGCCAATCCGAGGTGCAAGACAAGATTGTCATGTTGTACCGGCAACTTTTGGAGCGATCCGGCTCCGCCCATTTCGATCAGTAGCCTTAACTCAATCAAGAACAAATCAACGGGACAAGTCAGATTTCCGCATGATTTTCAGGGAGCTGGCCGGTTTGAACAGCTTGATCCCTCTCTCATTTCTCATTGAAGATTTTCGTTGAAGATGCAGTTGATGAGGGGGCACGGATGCCGAGCTATGGGTTGAGTGATGAACTTTGGCAAAACCACCGAGGTGTTGAGGTGCCGGAGGGGATCCCGTTGATGATGGAAATAGGCCGACCCGCTTTTCTCTCGATGAGCCAATGCTACCTGTATCCCGTTCCGCCGTCGCGAACGGAGCGCTATGGTTAATGTCTTTCTCTTGGCCTTTCTGCTGCTCCTCTCAGGAGCTTGCTCTGGGGCCGAAACCGCCATCACGGCCATGGACAACCTGCGCCTGGAATCTCTGATCGAAGAACAAGGGGATCCACAGGGCTTGTATCGACTGGCCCAACAACAGCGCTCGCGGCTGATCACCACCCTGTTGCTGGTGAACAACTTTGTCAACATCGGCATTGCCGCTTTGGCCACAACCCTCTCCATTGAACTGTTGGGAACCCAGATTGGAGCTTTGGCCGCCACCGTGCCCACCACAATTGTGGTGCTCCTCTTTGGAGAAGTAGCCCCAAAGTCCTTGGCGGTGAGCCATCCGCTAGGGGTGTTCCGCTGGGTGGTGCGGCCCGTCCACATCCTATCGCTGCTGTTGCGCCCTTTTAGCGACGCTTTTGAGTGGGTTGTCAGCAGGCTCTTCAACCTATTGGAGTTCTCCCCGCTGACGGCTACTGCTTCTCTCAAGGATTTGGAGCTGTTGATCGATGTGTTGGGGCAGCGGGGGCTGCTGGATTGGCAAAAACGGCGGCTGTTCCGCGGTGCCTTGGCTTTGGACTTACTCCAAGCGCGGGATGTGGCCAAGCCCAGAGTCAAGATGGAGACCATCTCCCACGACAAAACGTTGCAGGATGTGGTGAAGCTCTGTTTGGAAACGGGCTACTCCCGCATCCCCGTACAGGGAGAATCCAAGGATGAGATCGTCGGCATCATCCACCTCAAGCAAGCCCTGCGCCATCTGGATCAAAAAGGCAATGCCGAAGTGACCCAGGCGATGGCACCGCCTTTTTTTGTGCCGGACACCAAGCGGGTCAGCCTGTTGCTCAAGGAAATGCTGCGCTCTCGCCAACACCTGGGGATCGTGGTGGATGAGTTTGGCGGCACCACCGGCCTCATCACGCTGGAAGACATTTTGGAGGAGCTGGTGGGGGATATTTACGACGAGAGCGACCTCTCCCCCCTGCTGCTGCAGCGACAACGACGACAAGGTGGCTCTTCTGCCCCCTCCGGTTGAGCACCATGAGCAATCGGGTTGTCCACCCTCTGAGTCTTAGCTGGCCCCTGAGGGATCCGTCTCCGCGGCTGTTGGGTTTTCGTGCGCGCCGGGAGTGAGCTCCCCAAAGCCGGCCTCGACGGGATAGCGGGCCACAAAAAAGATCCAGAAGCTGTGGATCCCCAACCCCAAAGCCCACCAGCCCAACAGGGGCACCAGCCACGGCCAATCCGCCCGGTACAGTTGCTGAAAAAACACCAGCCCAGACCCGCTGCAGAGAAAAACGGCAATGTGGGCGGCATAGGTATAGCGATCATCCAGCTTGCGAAATTCGGGATCCCGACGGGAGGGCTTCCGGGGCCAGCGAGGCGGCATGGCAAAACCATCCAGTTAAAACCTTCTCCAGTGTAGAACAGCCGTCGGCGGGGATCCCTGAGACTTGGGAGCGGCATTTCTGCTGCGGAACCCCAGTTTCAACGCCCGTTTGCCCAGCCAGTACACTAGCAAACCCATCAGCAGCACTGCCAGCCAAGGGGCCAGCACCGCCACCACCGCCAGCAGCAGAGAAGTGACGTTTTCGCCGGTGGCCAACAGCGGGTTGCCCAGCCCCCCTGTGGTGGTGGTAGAGGCCAATCGCAGCACATCGGTGGTGCCTTGGGTGATCCCAGCAGCCCCCCCTCCGAGAATGGCAGCCAAAGCCCAGCGCCACATCGGGCTCAGGTCACCAATGTCCCCCATTGCCGCCGACATCACCAGGATTCCGGCCACCACTGCCACCGGCGTTGCCACTACATCTAGCAAGTTGTCCACCCAGGGCACGTAGTAGGCAGAAACCTCGAAAAAGGTGGCCACCACAAAAACCAGCAGCGCCACCTCTGAGCCAATCCATTGCAGATCGGGAGCCAGCTCCAGATGTCCAGCCTGAGCCGCTATGCTCATCACCAGCAGCGGCACAAAAATACGAAAGCCACAGGCAGCACTGAGGCCCAGCCCCAAAAAAATGGCCAGTAGGCTTTCCATCTTGGCTCCTTAGGTTTGGTGGGAATGGCGGGGATGTTCCCGCCAGCAGCAACTGGGGGGATCCGTCTCGGCTGGCTGAACCTCGAACTCCAGCGGTCCCTCTTCAGTGTACAGGTGCAGGTCGAACCAGAAGGTGGATCCCTGTTCTAGCTTGCTCTCCAGGCAGATGCGGGTTCGATGTTTCTCCAGGATGTTGCGCACGATGGCCAACCCCAGGCCGGTGCCCTCTAGAGTGTGGACCCGGTTCTCGACACGGAAAAAGCGGTCGAAAATCCGCTCCTGATCTTCTGGGGCAATGCCAATGCCCGTATCGGCCACTGCCACCCGCACTGCCTGCGGGGATCCATCCGCCTGAACCACCAGGTGGGCATGTACCGTCACCAGGCCCCCTGAGGGGGTGAACTTGAGGGCATTGCCCAGGAGATTGGTCATCACCTGCAGCAGCAGATCGTAGTTGCCCCAGACCAGCGGCAGATCCGGATCGACGAACTTGCGCAGCTGGATCCCTTTGTCGCGGGCCTGCAGTTGGTGGGTGCGCAAAGTCTGCTCGATCACTGCCGCGATGTCGACACCTTCAAAGTGGTACTGCTTGCCCGATTCCAGACGAGACAAATCCAAAACATCGTTGACCAGGCGGGTGAGGCGATCGGTTTCGCGGTTGGCAATTTCCAGGTAGTCCAGCCGCTCCGCCGAGGACATCTGCTCGCCGTACTCGTAGAGGGTCTCGATAAAAGACTTGATGCTGAAGAGGGGGGTGCGCAGCTCGTGGCTGATGTTGCTGATGAATTGAGCCTTGGCTTCGTTGAGCTCCACCTCGCGGGTGATGTCCTGCACCGTCATCACGATCCCCTTGAGATTTTGCCGCCGCGGATCCGACACCGGCGAAAGCAGGATGCGGATAACACGCTTGGTGGGGCCGGTGAGGTTGACGCGAACTTCCTCTGCTTCTTGATCCCCGCGGGCAATTTGCATCAGGGGGCGGGCCAGTTGCTGCTGCAGATCCTCCGGCAACAGCTCCGGCAGGGGTTTGCCCAAAACGGGATCCCCTTCCCAGCCAAACATACGAGAGGCGGCAGGATTGAGCAGCAGCACCCGCAACTCGGCATCCAGCAAAATGGCGGCATCGACGATGGAGAAGACCAAGGTCTCCAACTTGGCTTTGGCGGCAGCCAGTTCTTCGATGTTCTGTTCTTCGTAGCTTTGCAGCCGCTCCGCCATCTCGTTAAAGCTGTCGATGAGCTGGGCCAGCTCGCCCCCGAAGGGCAGGTCGATGCGCTGCTTGAAGTTACCTTTGGTGATCTCCTGGACACCCTTGACCAGCTCTTTGATGGGATAGGTGATGGTGAGGGCATTGACCACCGCTCCCAGGATGGCCAAGACCCACACCGCCAAAAACACCCCAATCGAGACCTCCCGCGCCAATTGTGTGGAGCGCACCAGGGCGGGATTGGGATTGATGCCCAAGCCGAGGGTGCCCAAAAAGCGGCCCTGATGGTAGATGCCGACGAAAATATCCGTCACCCGCCCAGCAGGGGTAAGGTGGGTGCGCACCAGCGGTTGGCCCTCAGCAGGAGGACGGTTGTCCGGCAGTTGCATGCGACGGGTAAGGCTGAGGGAGGTTTTCACCTCCTGATTGGAGAACGGGATCCCGTAGTAGATGTTTCCTTCGGGATCGGCGTAGAGCAAATAGCGGATGCTGCTGGTGCTCTCAAAGTACTGGCGGGACAGTTGCGCCACTTCGCCAATGCGATCTTCCGCAATCAGGGGGGCGACATTGGCGGCCAAGAGCAGCCCCAGATCTCGGCCAAAGCGGGCTTCGTTGAAGCGAGCATCCTGCTGCACGGTGCTGACGGCCCAGAAGGTGAAACTGCTCACCACCAATGAGACCACCAGCGTTGCCACAAAGAGCAACTGAGTTTCCAACCGCAGTTTTTGCTTCCATCGCGCCCACCAGCGCCGCAGGGATCCCATAGAGATCCCGGTCGTTGTTGGCACTGACATGTCCACAGCGCCAGGCAATGGCTCGGCAGGAGAAGAAGCCAGCTCAGGAGATTGGACTTCGGCAATGGGCTCGGCTGGCTCGACAGTGCTGACAGGAGGCATGAACCCAACGTGAACAGATAGCGTGAACGGATATAGGGCGGTGATTCGCCACCATTCTGACATGGGCAGGCGATCCCTTTGTCTCAGCCAAGGCCGGGTGAGAACCGGTATGGGATCCCGGCTTCGCAACGCAACCTGCTCCAGCCGACCTGCAGGGGAATGGTTGCCAATACCGATAAAGGTATCCCCAAGCAAAGCTTGTCAGCGCCCCTAAAGTTGATAGACTAGAAAACCGTGCTTCACCAGGTCAGAGTGACCGGAAAAATCGTGACCAACAGCCCCGTCAGCCAATTTATCCAACATCATTTTCGCCACTTCAACGCAGCCGCGCTGCTGGATGCAGCCAAAGGTTATTGTGCTCACCTGGAAAAGGGCGGCAAGATGATGGTGACCTTGGCCGGTGCCATGAGCACAGCAGAGCTGGGCCTTTCCCTAGCGGAAATGATCCGGCAGAACAAGGTGCACGCCATCTCCTGCACCGGCGCCAACCTGGAAGAGGACATCTTCAACCTCATCGCCCATGAGTTCTACGAGCGGGTGCCCCACTACCGCGATCTTAGCCCGCAGCAGGAGCAGGAGCTGCTGGAGCGGCACCTGAACCGGGTAACCGATACCTGCATTCCCGAAGAGGAGGCGATGCGGCGCCTAGAAAAAGCCCTCTTGGAAGAGTGGATGGCTGCCGACCAGGCCGGGGAACACTACTTCCCGCACGAGTTTATCTACCGCATCCTGCGCAGCGGCCGGCTGGAGCCCTACTACCAAATTAATCCCCGGGATTCTTGGGTTTACGCCGCTATGGAGGCCAACTTGCCCATCTATGTGCCGGGATGGGAGGACTCCACCACCGGCAACATGTATGCCGCCCACTGCATCACGGGTGAGATCCGCAATGTGCATACCGTCCGCACAGGGATCGAGTACATGATCCACCTGGCGGACTGGTACACGCACACCTCGGCGGAGTGCTCCATTGGCTTCTTTCAAATTGGCGGCGGCATTGCTGGGGATTTCCCCATTTGTGTGGTGCCCATGCTCCATCAAGATCTGGGTCGCCAGGGCGTACCCCTGTGGGGCTATTTCTGCCAGATCAGCGACTCCACCACCAGCTACGGTTCCTACTCGGGGGCAGTGCCCAATGAGAAGATCACCTGGGGCAAATTGGGGATCGACACCCCCAAATTTGTCATCGAGTCGGATGCCACCATCGTGGCGCCTTTGATCTTCGCCTGGGTGCTGGGGTGGTAGAGAAGGGGAATCAATCTGTATGCCCGTCGGTTGAGGCGGAGCGGGGCCAGCGGGACAACAGGGTTGCAGCTTCCCAGCGGCGCAGATCCTGGGCAATGCGCAGGGGCGTGAGGCCGTAGCCGTCCGGCTCGTCGATCTCGGAGCCATGTTCCAGCAGCAGCCGAACGACCTCGGGGTTGCCGGACCAAGCGGCAAAATGCAGGGGAAGGCCACCGGCGCCAAAACGAGCGTTCACCTCGGCCCCTCCCTGGAGCAGGGCTTTCGTAACCTCAGGGTTGCCCAGGCGAGCCGCTTGGTGCAGTGGGCTAGCTCCCCCATGGTCTAGTTGATTGGGATCCGCCCCCGCTGCCAGCAAAAGACGGGCGTTGAGGCCGCTTTCTACGAAAAACAGGGCTGTCTTGCCCCGCTCATCGACGGCGTTGGCGTCTTTCCCCAGCCAGAGAGCCAGTTGCAGCCGCAGCGGGTTGGCTTGGGCCAAGGCTTGTGGATCTTCTGGTAGGGAGTATCCATAGAATCCCAGACCCCCCACTAGCAGGGATCCCAGTCCGACAGCGATTTTTAGGACCTGACCTCGCATAGCCCTATTCCTCAAAGAAAAGGATGGCGAGCCCCTGCCTGGGCAGAGCCTGGGCCGAGAGCAGCAACGGGTTGCTGAGGGCAGGTTGCGCGGCAGCAGCGGGGAAGAGACGCAAAAACTCCTGCAGCGGCAGCAGCTCGCATTGGGATTCCTCGGCGGCGGCCGTGCGATACATGGTGGGGATGACCAGCTTGGGCTGCAGCGCCTCAATGGCCGCCTTGGCCCCGGCAGGATCGTAATTTTTCGGCCCACCCCCCACTGGCACCAGCAACAGGTCGGGACGAGCAAGCAGGATGGACTGCTCCCGCGTAATTGGCTGCAGCGCCCCTCCCAAATGGACAATGTCGATCCCAGCCATGCGCCAGCGCCAACCCACATTCACGCCAAAGCGAGGGCCACGGGGCATGCGTACTCCTTGCACCCGGATCCCGTCAATCAGATAGTCTCCCGGCTGAAACAGCACCTTGGGGTTGCCGGGCACCACATCCAAAGCCCCTTCATCCAACAAGCGGCTGCTGAGCAACACCAGATCGGCAGCAACTCGTGGGGCAGGATAGCCAGCCGTACAGCCCGCCGGCCGAAACGGGTTGACCAGAAACCGTCGGCCCTCCCCCTCGAACAAAACACAACTGTGGTGCAGCCAAGTCAGTTGCAGCCCCTGCGAGCTGGAGCCGGGAGTGAACTCTATAGACCCTGGGGTTGTTGGCGTTTCCGAACCTTGTGCCGGCGCTGTCTGAGCGCCCGCTTTGCGCCCTCTGGCCAGGTTCACGGCCATCGATCCCAGTAGCCCAGCGCTGGCTTGCAGAAGCTGGCGACGCTTCATGGAGTGGGGATCCCCGATGTAACAACGGCAACGGTTTCCTGAGGTTTCTGCGAAACATTGGGCTGAGCAGCAGTTGAGGCTTTGGCGCTGCGCAGGAAGTTGCTCAACAAGCGCTTGCCCTCTGCAGTCAAGATGCTCTCCGGGTGGAACTGCACGCCCTGAACGTGGGGATAGCGGCGGTGGCGTACCCCCATGATGATCCCATCGCTGGTTTGGGCCGTCACCTCCAGCTCGTCAGGACACGTAGAAGGCTCGATCACCAAGCTGTGGTAGCGGGTGGCCGTGAAAGGCTGGCTCAACCCCTCAAACACCCCCACCCCTCGATGGTAAATGAGCGAGGTTTTGCCATGCATCAGCTCAGGTGCGCGCACGATCTGACCACCGTAGACCTGGCCAATGCACTGGTGCCCCAGACAAACCCCCAAAATCGGCAGCTCTGGCCCCAGCTCCCGAATCAACTCCAGGGAGATCCCGGCATCTTCCGGCCGCCCTGGCCCAGGAGAGATAACTACAGCTTGCGGCTGCATTCGGCGCAGGTCGTCAACGGAGAGCTGGTCATTGCGAAAAACCTGAAGCTGAGCTCCCAACTCCCCCAGGTACTGCACCAAGTTGTAGGTAAAGCTGTCGTAGTTGTCGATGACGACCAGCACGATAGCATCCGGCAACGGCACCCCATTTTAGCACTTGCTTGAGCTGCTGTTCTTGATCCAAAGAAGCAGAGTAACTGGCGCTTTTTGCAGGGGAGCAGTCGACGCCCCAAGAAAGCTTGTATCCTAGAAGGTACAACCCACAGGAAGCAGTGAATTGGGCGGGTTTCCAGGTTTCCCAATGTTGATTTGGATCCCATGAGTGCGCTTCTCCCCCCGGCAACCGATTTGCTGGACGAGTTGCGGCAGCTTTTCCCCTTCGAGCTGGACGACTTTCAGATCCGAGCCATTCAGGTTCTGGCTGCTGGGGAATCGGTGGTGGTTTGTGCTCCCACGGGATCCGGCAAGACCCTGATTGGAGAATATGCGATCTATCGAGCCTTATCCCAGGGCAAGCGGGTTTTCTATACAACGCCCCTGAAGGCCCTCTCCAACCAAAAGTTCCGGGATTTTGGCCAGCAATTTGGCCCGGAACGGGTTGGCCTGCTCACCGGCGACATTTCCATCAACCGGGATGCACCGGTCTTGGTGATGACCACCGAGATCTTCCGCAACATGCTCTACGGCACACCGATATCCTTGGCAGTGCAAAGGTATGCCTACGGCGAACGCGATGACGGCACAGAATTCTCAGAGGGCGAGGTGGATCCCTTGCGGGATGTGCAGGCGGTGATCTTGGACGAATGCCATTACATGAACGACCAGCAGCGGGGCACCGTCTGGGAAGAAGCGATCATCTACTGCCCCCCCACGATCCAGCTCATTGCCCTTTCTGCCACCTTGGCCAACAGCGACCAGCTCACCGATTGGATGAACCAGGTGCATGGCCCCACCCATCTGATCGACTCCAACCACCGCCCGGTGCCGCTGCAATTTCACTTTGCCAATCGCAAAGGGCTGTTCCCCCTGCTGGAGCAAACCGAGTCGGGGCAGTGGGTTCGCAACCGCCGCTTGAAAAGCAAACGGCCCAACTCCCACGAGCCCTCCTGGGCAGGAGTGCCGGACATAGCGCAGGTGTTGGAAAACTTGCGCCAGCGGGACATGCTGCCGGCCATCTATTTCATCTTCAGTCGCAAAGGCTGTGATATGGCCGTGGCCAGCGTAAGGGATCTGGACTTGGTAGCCAGCGAGGAAGAACGGCAGCAGTTGGCCGAGCAGATCGACCGCTTTTGTCGAGAAACGCCCGAAGCTGTCCGACGAGATCAGTTGGATGCCCTTTACCGGGGTATTGCCGCTCACCATGCCGGCATGTTGCCTGCCTGGAAGGGACTGGTGGAGCATCTGTTTCAGCAGGGGCTAGTGAAGCTGGTCTTCGCCACTGAGACTTTGGCCGCCGGGATCAACATGCCCGCCCGCACAACTGTCATCTCCTCCCTTTCTAAGCGCACCGACAACGGCCACCGCCTCTTGACCGCTTCCGAGTTCATGCAAATGTCGGGCCGAGCCGGACGGCGGGGCAAGGACATCATCGGCCATGTGGTGACGGTGCAATCCCCGTTTGAGGGGGCCCAAGAAGCTGCGCGGCTGGCCACCTCTGGAGCGGATCCCTTGGTGAGCCAGTTTACCCCCACCTATGGCATGGTGCTGAACCTGCTGCAAAAGCACTCTTTGGAAGCAGCACGGGATCTGATCAACCGCAGCTTTGGACAATATTTGCTCTCGTTGCAAAAGTTGCCCGAACAACAGGAGATCCTGCACACGCGCGCCGAGCTGGAGGAGATCGACCGTCTCTTGGGAGGCATTGCCGACGAAGATATCGCCCGCTATGAGAAGATGCAGGCGCAACGGCGGGAAGAACGACGCATTTTGCGCTACTTGCTCAAACAACGGGAAGCTGAGCCGGATCCCACCTTGCGGCTGTTGGCTTTTCCCCACATCCAAGCCCAAGAGGAAAAAATCCGTGCCCTAGAAGCTCAAATCCGAGAGAATCCCGCTCACCAAGTGGGGAAAAAATTGCTGGGTTTGCGAGAAAAACGACAGCGCTTGCTCAAGCGCCTCGAGCACCTGGAGCGGCAGAGCGATTCCGTGCAGGAGTTGCGCTGGCAGCAATTTATGGCCTTGGTGGGGGTGTTGCAGGATTTCAACTGTCTGCAAGAGTATCAACCTACCGATAGCGGAGAGGTGGTGGCCGCGCTGCGGGGGGATAACGAGCTCTGGCTGGCGCTGGCTCTGCTCTCGGGTGAGTGTCAGGGCTGTGCTCCCCATCATTTGGCCGGAGTTGTGGCTGCCTTGGTCTCAGAGGCTCCCCGTTCAGGTACCTACAGCCGGCTGCGCACCTCGGGGCTGGTGGAGGATGTGCTGCACGGATTGCGGGGTTTACGGCGGCAGCTGTTCCGCAGCCAACGGCAACACCAGGTGTTTCATATGCCGATCGGGTTTGAGCCCAGCTTGGCTGGGATCGTCGAACATTGGGCGCAAGGGATCCCTTGGGAGACCCTGGAAGCCAGCACCAACCTAGATGCCGGAGACCTGGTGCGCCTGATCCGCCGCACGCTGGATTTGCTTTCTCAGATCCCTTATGTTCCCCATCTGCCGGCGGAGTTACGGGAAAATGCCCGTCAAGCCCAAAAAATGCTGGATCGCTTCCCGGTGAGCGAGTTGATCTAGCGAGCTCAGACCGTTTGCTGTTCAGTGAGGTTGCAGCTCTATGATGCCCGCCGGTGAACCCACCCTCAGGGATGTGTTGAGTGTTATTGAAGAGATCCGGCAAGATGTGGAAGAGATCCGACAGGATGTGGAAGGACTCCGGCAGGATGTCTCCAGAACCAACGAGCGGCTAGAAGCCCTGGCAGCCGATCAAGCAAAGCGCTGGGCCGAGCAGGAAAGACGTTGGGCTGAGCAGGAGAGACGTTGGGCCGAGCAGGGGATAGAAAACCGGGTGATCCTAGAACGAATTGACACCTATCAAAAGGCTAGTGCCCAAGTGGTTAACCTGGCTTTTGCCTTGATTGGAGCTGCCACCGTAGCTCTTGTCGGCATCGTCCTACGGTTGGCCGTTAGTCTATAGTCAGCTGGTTCGGCAAAAACTTCGGCAGGCAGGATGGCCTTGCTTCTCTATTCGGCAACTGGTACGGCTTGTCCTTGAGTTTGGCATTCCGAATGGCCATCTCTGGCAGGGCCATGTCCCACCCCGTCTGTTATATCCCCTATTGTGTCCCACTTTAGCCTGGATTACAGTGGGTTTCCCCGGTCTATCGTGGACACTAAAAAGCCCAGAAGCCTTGCTGGGTAAGAGCTTTCTGGACTTCAGTGGACGTTATCGGATTACGGAGAGAGTGGGATTCGGTCGCGCCAGCGGGCCGGATGGCCTTACCCACGGTGAGTTGCTCTCACAAACAAGTTCCAGCGGAGAGAGTGGGATTCGGTCGCGCCAGCGGGCCGGATGGCCTTACCCACGGTGAGTTGCTCTCACAAACAAGTTCCAGCGGAGAGAGTGGGATT